>JACCTS010000083.1 GCA_013812245.1 Rubrobacter sp. | reverse complement strand
AGACATAACTACGCAAAATGGCAACAGTTCAGACAGGCGGAAATTCAGCACGGGACTGAGCAGATACTCGGCTTCAATGTAGCAGGATGGGTTGAAGCGGTTGGCAGAACCGTAAAGCAGTACCACTCGATGCTCGAGCCCGCAAGGCTCGCCAGTGCAACCTTTACGATTGCCCTCTCCGGGGCCTGCTGGGTCCCCGCACAAACACTAGCCATTCATGCCTCCTGTTCTTCTTCGAGCCGGAGATCCTCTGATCCCCGGCTTGCGGGTATAGCAGAGATACTGTCCGACGTCTCGTTTTCGCTGGTAGCATCGGGCTGGCTGACCTACCGGGCGACCTGCGCAACGGCGGACAGTCCAACAAGGAACCAGTTGACTCACGGTATTGTCATGTGATGTACTCAAGGCAACAGTAGACCGATCAAGGAGAGAAAAATGCGCCAGGCTTTCATGTCTATCCAGAGGGGAATTACCACCTACTCGAAGGACATGAAGCTCCGTGAGAAATTTGAACCTGGGGATTTTGGCGCATGTAGACGCCGGTAAGACGACCCTGACCGAGCGGCTGCTCTACGCAGCCGGTGTCATCGACGAGATCGGCAACGTCGATGACGGAAACACCCAGACTGATTCGCTGGCACTCGAACAGAAGCGCGGCATTTCGATCAAATCCGCCGTCGTCTCCTTTGTCGTTGGCGACCTGACGATCAACCTGATGGACACGCCAGGCCACCCTGACTTCATCGCAGAGGTAGAGCGCGTGCTAAACGTGCTCGACGGCGCGGTGCTTGTGGTCTCCGCCGTCGATGGCGTGCAGGCGCAGACCCGCGTGCTGATGCGGACACTGCAACGGCTGAACATTCCGATCTTGATCTTCGTGAACAAGATCGACCGTAGCGGCGCGCAATACGAGGGCTTACTGCAAAGTATCTCAGAGAGACTGACCCAGACGATCATCCCGATGGGCTCGGCCACCGGGCTTGGGACCCGCGGCGCCTTGTATACGCCGCACACCGCCGCCGACGCTGATTTTACTTCCGGGCTTGTCGACTTACTGGCTGACCACGACGATGCGCTACTTGCCGCGTACGTAAACGATGAGGCGAAGGTTTCGTACGGTCGGCTTCGCGGAGAGCTTGCCGCGCAGACCAGTAAGGATCTCGTGCATCCTGTGTTCTTCGGATCGGCGATCACAGGTGCCGGGGTGGATTCGCTCACCGCCGGTATCACAGAGTTGCTGCCCGCGTCAGGAGGCGAGGCTGATGGCCCGGTTTCTGGCGCCGTTTTCAAGGTCGAACGTGGTCGGGCCGGGGAGAAGATCGCGTACGTCCGTATGTTCTCCGGAACGGTAAGAACGCGGGATCTGCTGCGATTCCGCCGGGATGAGGAGGCGAAGGTCACCGCGATCAGGGTTTTCGATCGCGGCTCGGCCATCCAACGGGACGCGGTCACAGCGGGGCAGATCGGGATGCTCTGGGGTCTCGGGGATGTGAAGTTCGGCGACGCGATCGGCACCAAGGGAACGGCGCCAGAGGGCCACTACTTCGCCCCGCCGTCACTGGAAACGGTCGTCGTTCCTTCCAGCCCCGCCACGAAAGGTTCGCTTCACGTTGCGCTGACCCAACTCGCTGACCAGGACCCACTGATCGACCTGCGACAGGACGATATTCGCCAGGAACTATACGTCTCACTCTACGGTGAGGTGCAGAAAGAGGTCATCCAGGCGACGCTGGCGGACGACTTCGACCTGAACGTCACGTTCCGAGAGACGACGACCATCTGTATCGAACAGCCCGTTGGCACCGGCGCAGCCGTCGAGATAATCGACAAGGAGCCAAATCCCTTTCTCGCGACGGTCGGGCTGCGCGTCGAGCCGGCTCCGGTCGACGCGGGCGTGGAGTTCCGCCTGGCGAGCGAGGTGCTCGGGACGATGCCGCTCGCGTTCTTCAACGCGGTCGAGGACACCGTGAAAGAGACACTGCACCAGGGGCTCTACGGATGGCAGGTCACCGACTGCACGGTCACCATGACGCATACCGGCTACTGGCCGCGTCAGAGCCACGCCCATCAAGGTTTCAACAAAAGCATGTCGAGCACGGGTGCGGACTTCCGTAGCCTGACGCCGCTGGTCTTGATGAGCGCGCTGGAGCAGGCCGGCACCAGGGTGTACGAGCCGATGCAACGCTTTCACCTCGAGATACCTGCTGACACCTTCGGGGCGACGATACCCGAGCTGGCACGGCTGAGGGCCGTTCCGCAAACACAGGAGATGCGGGGTGCGTCGTACGTGCTCGATGGTGAGCTTCCGGCGGCCAGGGTACACGAGTTGCAGCAACAACTGCCGGCGCTGACCCGCGGCGAGGGTGTGCTGGAATGCGCCTTCGACCGCTGCCGTTACCAGCAGGTCGGTGGCAAGATCCCGACCAGGCCGCGGACGGACAACAATCCACTCGACCGCAAAGAATACCTGCTGCACGTCATGCGGCGGGTCTAGCGCGATGGGAGATGCTCTTGATGACAGGTAAGATGCACGCGGACAAGGTGCAGTCTGACGTCTCTCTCGTGCGCAGGTTGCTCGCTGCGCAGTTCCCGCGGTGGGCAGAGCTTCCGATCAGTGCGGTTCAGTCGACGGGGACGGTGAACGCTATCTACCGGCTCGGCGACCACCTCTACGCCCGACTGCCGCGCGTGCAGAGGTATGCCCAGGACCTGGAGAAGGAGTGGCACTGGCTCCCGAAGCTCGCTCCGCGTCTTTCGCTGCGGGTCCCCGAGCCGGTTGGCAAGGGCCACCCATCGAGCTCGTATCCCTTCTCCTGGGCGATCTACGGCTGGATCGAAGGCCGGCCGTATTCTGATGAGCTCGTTGACGATGAACAGCGGGCGGCCAGGGATCTTGCGCAGTTCGTGGTCGAGCTGCGCGGAATGGATCCCATCGCCGGGGCACCTCGCGCCGGGCGCAAGCCACTCCGCGAGCTCGACGCCGTCGCGCGCGGTGATCGAGTCGGCTCGGGGCGTCATAGATAGCGATGCGGCCACCGCCGCCTGGGAGCGCGCACTCCAAGCACCGGCGTGGAAAGGAACGCCGGTGTGGATACACGCCGACCTGCTGAGGACCAACGTACTCGTTCACGGCGGCCATCTCTGCGCGGTCATCGACTTCGGCGGTGTCGGGGTCGGTGATCCCGCCGCTTACGTGATCGCCGCGTGGAGCGTGTTCCGCCGTACCGGGCGAGGAACGTTTCGAACTGCCCTCGCCGTCGACGACGGCACATGGAACCGCAGAGGAAGGAAAACTCTACTGCGAGTACGAGACACCAAGCGTGGAGCTGGCCTACGAGCACGCCCGTCTGGCCGATCTTCCTGTTGACAAGTGCGCGGTCGTGCGGGAGCCGGAGCCCTCGATGTTCCGATAACAACTTCCGATGGACGGCCATGATTC
>JACCTS010000076.1 GCA_013812245.1 Rubrobacter sp. | reverse complement strand
GCCTGCTTCAAGAGTCGGGTTTCGGCGAGGCCCAAAGCATCTGTCTGGACGACGCCCTGGTCGCGCTCATCGATCAGATCCGCCGAAGGCTCGCGCTCATCGAAGTCGCCCTTACCGCTAGGGGGGTGGAACTCGCTCCCTTAGGAGTTGACCGCGACCGTCTGGAGGGGCTCCGAGGCCTGGCGGTCGCTGCCCTCGACGTCGTTCGTAACGGGGGGGCCCGCTACCGGCTATTTCACGCCACGAAGCAGTGATCCCCGCCTACTTCCGAAGATCCACTTCGATCAGGCCTCCGGACCCGAACGTGTATCCGGGAATCCCCAGTCCCTCGTAGATACGGGGCGGCACCCCGATGTCCGCGACGAGGAGCTTCCCGGTCACCGACGGAGCGGCGAGCAGGCCCGTCTTGGGCAGCGCCAAAGTAACCGTGATGTCGGCAGTCACATGCGGGCCGACCACGCCCCTATCGGCATCGAGCCCGCTCGGGACATCGAGCGACACGACCCGGGAACCCGAGGACCCGATCGCATCCATCAAGGACTTGGAGCTGCCTCGCACCGGGCCGGTCAACCCGTATCCGATCAGGGCGTCGACGACGACGTCTGCCCCAGTGAAGTCCACCGCCTCGTCCATCCTCAGGCCGAGCCCCTTGAGGATTTCCTCCTGCTCGTGCGCGATGCCCGAGCGAGCATTGAAAGCTCCGTCAAGCACCTCGACTAGCACACCATGGTTGGCGAGGTGTCTGGCGCAGACGAGGCCCCCTCCGCCGTTGTTGCCGCCACCGGCGACCACCACGACGCCCCGCGGCTCGAGACCTTGCACGACCTCCGCCAGTCGCAAGCCCGCGAGCTCCATCATCCGGGCCAGCCCGATTCCGGAACGTCCAGTCATCTGCTCGTCGACCCACACCATCTGAGACCGCGTCACCGCCGGAACGCGTGACGAAGGGATCCTCGGGAACCCCCTTTTTCTCGGCTCAGTCATGGAGCGGTCCGCGCTTGGTCCAGGTGGTAAGCGGCCATGATCAGCCCGACGTGGCTGAAAGCCTGCGGATAGTTGCCCAGCAACTCACCGGAGCGGGGATCGAACTCCTCAGCCAGGAGCCCTAGATCGTTCGCCGAGGCTACGACGGACTCAAATAGCTCTTCCGCCCCGTCGACCCTGCCCGCCAACGCGAGACAACTCACCATCCAGAAGGAACAGATCATGAACGTTCCCTCTTCCCCCTCGAGACCGTCATCGCCTCGGTAGCGGATGACCATCCCGTTGCGGGTGAGCTCCTCGGCTATCGCATCGATCGTGGACAGCATCCTTGGGTCATGCGCGTCGAGGAACCCGACCAGCGGGATCAGCAGCGCGGACGCGTCCAACTCGTCCGAACCGAACGATTGGGCGAAGGCCTGTTTCTTGTCGCTGAACCCTTGAGTAAGGATGGCCTCGCGGATACTGTCCCGTTCCCGCTCCCAGACCTCGACGCGATCCCCTGAATCGATCGCCGGAGCCAGCTTCAAGGCACGATCGAGGGCCACCCAGCACATGATCTTTGAGGAGACGTGATGCCGGGGTTCGGCCCTCATCTCCCACATCCCCGCGTCGGTGTCCATCCAATGGCGCGCTGCGGCGTCGGCCATGTCGATGATGAAGTGCCCGAGGACTTCGTCGATGTCACCCAGCTTTTCCGCGTAGAGGCAGAAAGCGTTCAAGAACTCCCCGTAGATATCGAGTTGGGTCTGTTCCGCCGCACCGTTGCCGATGCGCACCGGCGCGCTGTCCCTCCATCCGCGCAGGTGAGACAGTTCACGCTCGAAGAGATCCCGTTCTCCTCCGATCCCGTACATGATCTGCAGCGGCTTGTCGGTGTGGACGTGGCCTCCGGCAGCCCCCATCATCCAGTCGACGAAATTGTGGACCTCATCCGAGCACGTGCCCACCCACAGCGCCTCGAGGGTGAGGCTCGCATCGCGGATCCACGAATAGCGATAATCCCAGTTCCGCTGCCCACCGACTACCTCGGGGAGGGACGTTGTCGGGGCCGCGACGATGGCGCCCGTCGGCCGGTACGTCAGGCCCTTCAACACCCGCGACGAGAACTTGATGAGGTCGTGGTTGGGGCCCTCGTAGATATCGTGCTCCTCCTCCCACGAGCGCCACCCAGCAACGACATCATCGATGAGCGCACCCACTTCTTCAGGTGGGGTTGGCGGAGCGACGGGCTGATCCAACAGCCCCCACCTCATCGAGAAACCGATCTCGCCTCCCTCTTCCATCTCGAAGACCGCTGCCGCCGCCGAATCGGTGAGCGCGAGCTGCACGGGAGACCCGATCGTCAAACGGTTGGGGCCGCCGACCGTCACGAGCCCTCCGTCGGTGAGCTTCAGGAAAGGACGGCCGAGACCGTACTCGGGCCGGGGTGCGATCTCGAAGCACATCTCGACCTTCCCCTCGGTGCACGTGGCCCATCTAAGGAGCTTGTGGGGAGCATCGAGACCAAGGTCGTGCCCACGCTGGCCCTTCTTGAACGCGAGTGCGTCCGTGATCATGACCACCCCCGTCGGAGTCTCGAAAGTCGTCTCCAGGACGAGCGAACCGGGGACGTAGCGCCTATTCACCGAGGATGTCGAAGTGGGAGCAAGCTGACAATATCCCGCGTCACGATCAAGCAGCCGCCCGAATACGGAGGGACGATCGAAGCGAGGCATGCACAGCCAGTCGATCGATCCGTCCCTTCCAACCAGCGCGGCGGAATTACAGTCGGACAGAAATCCGTAGGAACCGATCGGCTTGTCTGACACGCGATCCTCCCTCTCGAACACTCACCTTCAAAGTTCCACAACCGCTGCCGTTCATCATCCTTGGGAGATTGTCAGCGCCCTCACCATGTCGGAATCAAACACCCGGCTCCCGGATTCATCACGGGGATGAACGCATTCGT
>JACCTS010000051.1 GCA_013812245.1 Rubrobacter sp. | reverse complement strand
CGATAGGCTCCGGTGGGCTCACCGGCAAGGGCCTGATGAACGCGACGACGCTCTCCAACCTGGACTTCCTGCCCGAAGACCACACGGACTTCATCTTCTCCAACCTGGCGGAGAGGATCGGGTTCGTTGGCTGCCTGGTCCTGCTCTTGCTATTTTTCTTGCTGGTGTGGCGGATTTTGCATGTGGCGACCATCTCCCGCGACCGCTTCGGCGTGCTCATTGCGGTGGGGATAGCCACGATCTTCCTGTTCCACGTGTTCGTGAACATCGGGATGACCATGGGGATCATGCCGGTCACCGGTATTCCGCTGCCGTTCATCAGCTACGGTCGAAGCAGCCTGGTCGTGAGCATCATCTCC
Source organism: Rubrobacter sp. (assembly GCA_013812245.1). Taxonomy (GTDB): domain Bacteria; phylum Actinomycetota; class Rubrobacteria; order Rubrobacterales; family Rubrobacteraceae; genus JACDGB01. The sequence continues at coordinate 9,451 of JACCTS010000051.1, read as the reverse complement.
CTGGGTCTCTTGCAGAGCATCGCCATGCATTCACGCTCGGAGGGCGCCAAACGTCCCAGCCTGTGAGGGACGCGCGGGCGTCGCGGCTGGTCGGAGCCGGGTTCGGCGGTTATACTGTCTCTCTGTACCTATGATCTTGCGTTCATCAAAATTCTAGAAGCATCAGGAGCGGCGTTATGTTTGCGGTGGTAAAAAGCGGTGGAAAGCAGTACAGGGTGAGCGAGGGCCAGGAACTGGTCGTCGAGCGTCTGAAAGGCGATGTCGGGGATACGGTCGAGTTGCCGGTGGGCTTCGTCGCCGACGACTCAGGCTTCGACCTCGGGGAGCGGACGGCGAAGGCCGAGATTCTAGAACATCTGCGGGGGGACAAGATCCACGTCTACAAATACAAGCCGAAGAAGGACTACAGGAAGAAGACCGGGCACCGGCAGGGGTTGACCCGCATACGCATCGTGGAGGTTTCGGATGGCTCATAAAAAGGGCGGCGGCTCGTCGAGGAACGGCCGGGATTCTGAAGGAAGGCGCCTCGGCGTGAAGCGCTACGGGGGCCAGCGGGTCTCCGCCGGCAGCATCATCATCCGGCAGCGGGGGACGAAGGTCCATCCCGGCCAGAACGTTGGCAAGGGTTCCGACGACACCCTGTTCGCTACGGCGAATGGGCTGGTGAGCTTCGGGCAGAGACGTGGCCGGAAAACGGTCAGCGTGGTCGAGGAGCCCGTCGTCGAGGAGGCTGCGGTCTGATCTTGCCCCACGGGGGTCTCTAGCTCCGTTGCAGTTCGTAGACGAGGCCCGCTTCGTCGTCCGCGCCGGTCGCGGCGGTGACGGCAGCGTTTCTTTCAACCGCGAGAAGTACAAGCCGCGCGGTGGTCCCGACGGAGGACGCGGCGGCGATGGCGGCTCGGTTGTACTGCGGTCCACCGAAGACCTCGTGACCCTCGAACCTCACGCGCACCGGAACCTGGTGAAGGCGGAGCGCGGGGCCCACGGCTCGGGCAATAAACGGGCCGGGGAGCGCGGCGAGGACGCTGTGATGGAGGTGCCGGTAGGCACCCTGGTCTTCAACGGCGAAGGATTGCTCGCCGACCTCTCCGGACCGGACGAGAGCTTCGTCGTGGCGCGCGGCGGCGAGGGCGGCCGGGGCAACGCCTCTTTCGCAACCTCGACCCGGCAAGCGCCTGCCTTTCGGGAGAAGGGGCTTCCTGGGGAGGAGCGGGAGATCCGGCTTGAACTCCGTGTTCTCTCCGACGTGGGGCTCGTTGGCCTGCCGAACGCTGGCAAGTCCTCATTGCTCGCCGCCCTGAGCGCCGCCCGCCCGAAGGTCGGGGACTATCCCTTCACGACCCTCGTTCCCAGGCTCGGGGTGGTGGACGAGAAGCGATATAGGGAGCCGTTCGTGGTCGCGGACATCCCTGGCCTCATCTCCGGCGCCAGCGAGGGCCGGGGGCTCGGCAACCGGTTCCTGCGGCACGTGGCACGGGCGCGCCTCCTGGCGCTGGTGCTGGACGGGAGCGAGGACCCGGAGGGCGCGGATGCCACCCTACGGGCCGAGCTGTACGCCGCCCGCCTCTCGGAGAAGCCTATCGTGGTCATCCTGAACAAGGTGGACCTCCTCGACGAGGAGCTTCGGCAATATCTGCGGGAGACTTTCCCTGAGGCCACCCAGGTCTCTGCCGTAACCGGTGAGGGCGTCGAGGAACTCCGGGATCTTCTGGAGGAGCGGGCGCGGGAGTTGGGGGAGAAGGACCAGCCTGCCGCCGAGGCGTCTTCGCGGGAGCATCGGGTGTTCCGCCCAGCGTGGAAAGGGTTGCGGGTGGAGAGTGAGAACGGGGGATACGCGGTCTTCGGGGAGGACGTGGAGCGGCTGGTGATGAAGACGGACTGGGAGAGCCAGGAGGGTGCCGAGCGCGGGTGGCGGGTGCTGGAGAGAATGGGCGTGGTGACCGCATTGCGGAAGGCGGGGGCCGAGCCAGGGGACGAGGTAAAGATCGGCGACGTGGAGTTCGATTTCCGGTGATGACGTTTTGCGGGTAAGCAGGATCGGCATATTCGGGGGGACTTTCGATCCCATCCACCTGGGGCACATGATCATCGCGGAGCAGGTGCGGGAGGAGTTGCGGTTGGAACGCGTTATCTTCGTGCCCGGCGGCATCCCGCCGCACAAGGAAGCCTCCAGCGTGAGGGCGACCGCCGAGGACCGGCTGGAGATGGTGGAGGCTGCGGTGACGGGCAACGAGCACTTCACCGTGGACCGGGTGGAGATCGACGCAGGGCGTCCGATGCACACCGTGGATACAGTGCCCATCCTCAAGGAGCGTTCAGCGGGCGAAGAGTGGTTTTTCATCACGGGGGCGGACGAGGTGTCGAACCTGCTCACCTGGAAGGAGCCGGACCGGTTGCTCGAGGAGATCATCATGGTCGCGGCCACGCGCCCCGGCTACGACCTCGCGGCCCTGGGCCATCTGGAGCCCCGGCTCAGGAACTTCGACCGGATCGTACCCGTCGAGTGTTCGCGGGTGGACATTTCCGCGACGACCATCCGGCGCAGGATGTTGCAGGGGAAAAGCATACGCTACATGGTCCCTGACGGCGTTTACGAGATCATCGAGGACAGGGGATTGTATGAAGGCGACGGAAGACGCATCGAAGGAGGAAGTTTGACGGAGGAGAAGACCTCGTGAACCGCGAAGATGGCGCCATTCAGCGCGGAGCCACATACGGCGTCGAGGACGGCGAGGCCCTGACGCACGACATGGCCATCACGGCGGCCCGGGCGGCGGGCGACATGTTCGGGAAGGACGTCCTGATCCTGGACCTCAAAGAGGCTGTCTCGTACACGGACTACTTCGTGATCGCCAGCGCAGAGACCGAGCGCCAGACCCGGCGCATCGCCGAGGAAGTCATCGAGAAGATGCTCGAAGCGGGCTACCGTCCGCGTTCGCGGCGGCTGGATGAGGGGACCGCCTGGATCAGCCTGGACTACATAGACATCGTGGTCCATATCTTCACCGACGAAGCCCGCGATTACTACCGGCTGGAATCCCTCTGGCGCGGCGTTCCGCAGGAACGCTGGGATCAGTGACCGGAGAGCTTCTCCTTGACGTTATTCTCCCGATCGTCTTCGGTTTCCTGTTCCTGGTGTTCAACAAGCCTCTGACTCATTTTTTCGTCGGAATCGAACAGAGATTGGGGTACACGACACGACCCAACACTATTGCGACAACCCGCATAACGTACGTGATCATCGGAGGTGGCGCCATAGCGTTCGGCGTTTATTCCGCTCGGAGTCACCTGTATTGAGGGTCGGAAGGAACGTGCTCCCTACGCGGTATAAGCCGTGCGAAAGGAGCCCGAGAACGCTCCCTTCCTCGCCCGGAAGCTGGTGTTTGTCGGCGCCCGCCCATCGTCGGAGAAGCTGACCGGGTGACCGGCTCTCTAGCCGCTCGTTGACACCCACGAGCGGGACAAATATACTCTTCGGGTCCGAAGTTCTTTGTTTGGGGCCGTAGCTCAGCCGGGAGAGCGCCGCGCTGGCAGCGCGGAGGTCAGGGGTTCGATCCCCCTCGGCTCCACTTTCCGCAGTATCTTTGGGATAGCCGCGTGGAAGACACAAACTTCGATACCGCGACCCGTCGCAGGGACTCAGATCCCCAAAGGTCCCTCGCGGATTTCTTCAAGCATTATCTTCCCCAGATGGCCGTCTGCGCGCTCGTCGTGGTCGTACTCGTTGGAGGCGCGTTGTACGCATCCCGCGTCTCGGAGAGCGCCCCTCGGGTCGTCTACAGCGTCTCGCTGGAGCGGGTCCAGCAGGAGGTTCAGAAACCGCTACTCGTAAACATCAACACGGCCGACGTGGAGGAACTGGACGAGCTTCCGCAGGTCGGTCCCGCCACGGCGGAGACCATCATCGAGTATCGTCAATCCAACGGCCTCTTTTCAACCGTGGACGATCTGGAGGAGGTGCCCGGAATAGGGCCGGTGACGCTCGAAGAGATAAGACCTTTTGCAACGGTCTGAGACGAGGGTAGTACGCGGACCGAAACTTAACCTGAACCCGCCCGCGCGGCTGGAGTGGTGGGCGATCACGCTCTCCCTAACCATCGTCGCGGGAACCGTTGCCCCGCCGCTCGCCTCGGCGATGGTGGCAGCGAGCGTCATCGTATCCGCCGGGGCGCTTTTGTGGCGGGATCTCGTGCCCCCGGGCTGGCGGCCGATGGCGGTGCTTCTGCCGCTGTTCACGGTAGCGGGAGCGGGAATCGCGTTCCTGCACGCTACGACACCTGATCCCCTCGCGGACCTTGCGGCGGTGGAGCCGGGCGAGGTAATCATCGTCGGCAGGATAGCTTCGCCACCCACGCCGGTAAGCTACGGTTACATGGCCGACGTGCGCGTGGACCACCTCTGGTACGACGGGCATGAGATCCTGCGCGGCGGGGGCGTGGAGGTGTTCGCCAGCGACCTGAACCTCGGGGTGGGCGACAGGGTGCGGGTTGACGGTGAGATCTCACTGCCGGACTCCGGCGGTGACGACTTCGACTACGGGCGTTATCTCGCGACGAAGAGGATCTCCGCCGTCGTCAACGCCACCTACGTGCGTCCGGTAGGTGAAGGTTCGGGTTGGATCGGCCGGATCCACCGCCGCACGGACATCGCCCTGGGCTACGGACTTCATCCCGACGAAGCGGCCGTCGTGCGGGGCATGGTCCTCGGGGACCGATCGCTCATCCCGGAAGAGCTCGACACCGCTTTTCAAAGGTCTGGGATCACCCACGTCCTCGCGATCTCCGGTCAGCACGTGGCGGTTCTGGCGGCCATGATCTACTTTGTCCTGCGGGCTTTCGCCGTGCCTCTCCTGGTACGCAGCCCGGTGACGCTCGCCCTGATCTGGCTGTACATCCTCGTCGCGGGCGCGCCGCCATCCGCCATCCGGGCCGGCGTGGTGGCGACCTTCGTCCTTGCGGCGCCAGTCTTCAACCGGCAACTGTCGCCACTGCATTTCATGACGACCATGCTCGCCGCCGTCCTGGCCTACAACCCTGTGCTCATGTACAGCACGGGCTTCCAACTCTCCGTCGCAGCCGTCTTCGGCATCCTGATCCTGCGTAAACCCCTCCAAGCGTTTCTGAAGTCCACGCTCTTCCGCCCACTTCGCAAGCCACCCGAAACAGTCTCCAACCTGCTCGCCATCTCCCTCGCGGCCCAGGTCGCCACCACCCCGATCATCGCCGCCACTTTCGACGAAGTCTCCGTGGTCGGTGTGCTCACCAACCTCATCGCCGTGCCGATCTCCGGTCCCATCCTCACCCTCGGCCTCCTCGGCTCTGTCGCGGGCAACATCGCGCCTTTGGTCGCCTACCCGATCAACGCCTGCAACGGCTTCCTCGTCACCATCCTGGAGCTAACGGCACAGACCGCGTCGGCGATGCCCTTCGCCATCGTCTCCACGCCCGGCATATCCCTGCCGCTCATCGGACTCTTCTACTTCGGTTGCATCCCTGCCGCCCTCGCCGAATCCTCCTTCCCAGAGGAACGCTGGCCGATGTGGGCGGCGCTTCTGCTGGCCTGGACGACGCTATGGCTACTACTGATCAGCGCAACGAACGGTTAGAATATATCCGTGGTCGTCTACCTGCTTCTGGGCGACGACGAAAGTTCTTAAGAACTTTCGCGCAGATAGACACGTTAGGCAACCTTAGTGGCTGGTTTGTCGTATGCATCTCCTCTGTATAATTGGGATAGACAAATAACGGAGGCTGTGCGGCGATGGCGAAAAAAGCACGAATCGTCCAAACAAAGAATCCAAGAACAGGTCGCTACGTCAAAATCGACCGTTCAGCCGGAAGAATCGTGGACACTAAGAAAAGTCCTGGACCATATAAGAATGTTCCGGTAGCGCGTAAGAGCAAGAAGAAGTGATCCTATACCGACTGAACGAAGGTCAGGTATATCAGGAACCGATTCTTTACCGTCCTCGTACCTGCTTCCTTATGACCCAATTAGGAGAGCCGGTACCCGAAGAGGTTGTCGCGATTCGACGTAGTCTCAAAGGCGTACTTAATCAGTATGACATAGATCTCATTGACGCCGACAGCGAGATTACTGGTGGCGATTTCTTAATCAAAATATGGTTAATGTTAGCCGCCGTTCCTTTGGCGGTTGCGGTAGTTCACGAGGACATGAAGCCATCTACACTGAGCAACATCTTCTATGAGATCGGCCTAGCGCAGGCTCTGGGCAAAGAGTCCATTGTGATAAAGACGGATAAGGCGACAATACCTTCCGATTTCATCCGTACCGAGTATATTAAGCACGATGGGAACTTCGAGCGACGGATGCACCAGTACATCAACAAGTTCCTTAGGCAAGGCGAATGGTACGAATTGCTTGCAGATAACTTAGAGCGCAACCCTTTGCTATCGTTGGACTACTTGCGACGCGCATTCCTTATTACGGGTGAGGAATCGCTCAAGGAAAACGTTACTGAGATTTGTGAAACTTTGGCGCTTCACGAAAGGGCAAGAAACAGCGTCGAGTCCTTATTGGCGAGATTCTAAAGTTAGAATAGGCGTATGGGTATCTACCTGCTTCTGGGCGACGACGAGGAACGCAAGTCTCGCGGCGTGGAGAAGTTGCGCCGGGAGCGACAGGCCGACGCCTACGACGCCTACGAGTCCAGCCCCGAGGAGGTCGTCTCAGCCTGTAACTCGTACTCGCTCTTCGGCGACGGCGCTTTCGTCGTCGTGAGAAACCTGGACGCGTGGAACGCCGCCCAGAAGGCGAAGATCGTTGATTATCTGGCTAACCCCTCGCCGGAGACGGATCTCGTGCTGCTCGGCAAGAAACTCGGATCGCGCGAGAGGCTATTCACGGCGGTGAAGAAGGTTGGTGAAGTCCACAACCTGGAGCAGCCGACCGGCAAGGCGCTCGTCAGGTGGGCGATCGGGCACGCGAAGAAGCTGGACCTGGATCTCCCTGAAGACGTGGCCCAGAACCTCGCGGATCGTTGTTCCGGCGACAAGACCCGGATCGCGCGGGAGATCGAGAAACTGTCCCTCTACGTTACGGATCGTCCGGCTGCGGAGGAAGACGTGGCGGCATTATCTCCACCGGACGTGCAGGGAAACATCTTCGCGTTCGTGGACGCTCTGGCGGCGGGAGAGCGGGGAAAGGCGATAAAACTGCTGGAAGACCTTCTCGCTACCGGAGAGCCGCCGCTGCGGGCGACGTTTATGATCCGTCGCCAGTTCCAGCTTCTCGCCCGCGCCCGCGCGATGTTCGCGGAAGGCGCGGGACGCAGCCAGGTGGCGAGCGAGCTGAAGATTCCGCCCTTCGTCGCCCGCAAGCTCGAAGAGCAGGGGCGCAGGATCTCCGAAGAGGATGCCGAGCGGGCGCTGGAGTACGTTCTCTATCTGGAGAGCGGGTTAAAAGGTGGAAGCGATCTCGGGGACGAGCTTCAGATGGAGCTGGCCGTGATGAAGCTCTCGACATAGTTCGCTACCCTGGCACAGAGAGCATCTCGTTCCCACCGCGCTGAAATTCGTAGGGGACCTGCCGAATCTCCACCCGATAGTCTCGCGCTCCCAGCGCATCCATTACAGGATCCAGATGTGGCGATGGGCCTCCGTAGCTCTTGAGCAGAGGGAAAACACGTACCTCGTGGGCGACCCTACACATCTCCTCGATGGCGGCGACGTGGAAGCCGGTGGAGAGCTGATCCGAGTACGTGAAGAGGAAGTGAGAGCAGAGAGCAAGATCGAACTTGCCGTCTTCGAATCGAAGATTAGGCAGCCCATCCGTGGTGTAGCGTCCCTGTTCGAGACCCTGCGGAAAGTCTTCGAGAAACAACTGCATGGCCGCCATTCGCACCTCGCCGAGTTGCCGCGGGGACTCGATGTCGCGCCAGACGAACTCCTCGCGCCGGGCCGAGGCGTTTGCGACCAGCGTCTCGAACGTCGCGTGGATGCGGGCGCGAATCTCTTCGGTTCCGAAGCGGTAGATCGGGTCGCAGGATACAACTTTGCTTCCCTGTCGGGTGGCCTCGGCGTTGAAACTGGCCGGGCCGGCGGCGCAGTCAAGTATGTTGCCGGATAAATCGCCAGGTGTGAGGCTGAACATCCCCACATACTCACGAAGAGGTCGTCCCCAGGGGACAACCTCTTCGAGTTTCACAAAGGTCAAGCCGTGGGTGTTACTCGCTCCCGTTCGTGGCGAGCGCCTTGTCCAGGCGGGCGACCTTGCGGGACGCTTTGTTGGGGTGGATGGTCCCCTTGCCTGCGGCCTTATCGTACGCTTTCTGGGACTGGTCCCGAAGCTCGCGGGCCCTCTCGGTGTCGCCCGCGTCCATCGCCCGGTAGAAGTTCCTGGAGAGCTTCTTCAGACGGGTTGCCACGGTCTTGTTCTGATCGTGACGCTTGATGCTCTGCTTGTCTCGTTTGGATGGGGCGGGCACGCTTATTGCTCCTCTGCTCTGATAAAGATCAACTTGATGAATGTAACACATCGGGAACAAAGGGGCAAAGGTGTTAGAATCGCCGGGTGAAAAGCATTGAACGCACGCGCAACTTCTGCATAATCGCGCACATTGATCACGGCAAGAGCACCCTCGCCGACCGGATGCTGGACCTGACAGACGCCGTCCCCGAGCGGGAGCGGATGGCCCAGATCCTGGACACCATGGACATCGAGCGCGAACGGGGCATCACGATCAAGGCGCAGGCCGTTCGCCTGCTCCTGAACCGCCCTGGCGGCCAGTGGAACTTGAACCTCATCGACACGCCAGGCCACGTAGACTTCGCTTATGAAGTGTCGCGGGCAATCGCGGCTTGCGAGGGGGCGCTGCTAGTGGTGGATGCAAGCCAGGGCATCCAGGCGCAGACACTCGCCAACCTCTATCTTGCGATGGAGCACGACCTTGAGATCATCCCCGTCCTCAACAAGATCGATCTTCCCATAGCCGACGTTCCAGCCGTGACGGAGGAGATCGTCGAATTGCTCGGGGTCGAGGAGGAGAGCATTATCAAGATCTCCGCCAAGACCGGTGAGGGCGTTCCCGATGTTCTCGACGCCATCGTGGATCGTGTCCCCGCCCCTGAGACGGAGTACGAGGAGACGCGGGGCCTCATCTTCGACTCGCACTACGATCCCTACCGGGGCGTCGTATCGTTGGTCCGTCTGTTCGATGGCGAGCTGAAGAAGGGCGATCGCGTCCGGGCTATGGGCTCGGACGAGCACTTCGAGCTTCTCGAGGTCGGCTGCTATTCTCCCAAACCCACGGCACTGCCGGTGCTCGAGACAGGTGAGGTCGGGTACGTGATCGCCGGCCTCAAGGACATCGAAGCCCTCCGCGTCGGCGACACAGTCACGAGGACCAAGGACCCCGCCGCCGAAGCGCTGCCGGGCTACGCTGAGGTACTGCCGACCGTCTTCTGCGGCCTCTATCCGACCGAAGGGGACG
>JACCTS010000038.1 GCA_013812245.1 Rubrobacter sp. | reverse complement strand
GAACGTTCACGACGATGCGCTGGGCGTTGACGACCCGCACCCGTTCGATGTCGATGTTGCGCGGCGCGTCGTTGTGGCGGTCGGAGAACGCTGCCGTGTCCGCAGCGGCGCCAGGCGCCTGGGTGACAAGCACGGCGGCGACCGATACCAAGGCGAGCAGAGTCGCGCAGATCCCTCTGGAACGATTCACTCTGTCCGTCCCTTCGTCCCTCGGACGGTAGCAGTTGGCCTGCGAGCGTGTCGCGAACCCTGACCCTTCCAGACGCAGCTTGAGCGGTGGAAACCGGGCGATCCGACCTGGCTGACGACCAGCGAGGTTGCGACGATGCTCGGGGTGACACAACCGGGGGTGTCGATCTCGTCTGGCACGAAGCGTCGATGCCGCGACCCGACCGAGAGGGACCCGTGACCGCGACCATGACCGCCCCCGCCGACCGCGGCAGACTGCTGCCGGCTCTGCACCCACGGCTCGGCCGGCCACCACCCAATACCTCGTAGTTCCACCCAACCCGAAGGAACCTGCCAGCCAGCACGTCGAAGCCCTCCGGCTCGGGTAGCCCGGTTCCGTGACCGGTTCGGTCCAGCCGGCCAGCTCCTCGTCGCTGAGATCGGCGATCACCAGTGTGTTCGAGACGAAACTGGGACATGATCGGCAGATGGGTCGTCGTGCGAGGCTCAGTCGGTGGGACTCATCGACGTCGGCCGCCCGCCGGCAGACAGTGCCGGCTGACCGGGTTCAGGGTGGCCAGCCACGATCCGAAGGGCGCAGGTGATGATCGGACACGGGTTGGCCAGGTGGCGCAAGAGGTGCGCGACGGCGGGGGTGGTGGGGGCGTTGGGGTCCACGGCGTTGGCCGGCGCGGCCCTCGCACCGGTGTCTGCGGACGCCTCCGGGTCGGGTGCATCCACCAGCCGGGTGTCGGTGAGTACCGCCGGCGTTGAGGCAAACTCTGAGAGCAGGTTCCCGGCGATCTCCCGGGGCGGCCGATACGTGGCGTTCGTCTCGTTGGCGTCGAACCTGGTGCCCGGGGACACCAACCAAGCCACCGACGTGTTTGTGCGGGACCGGCTGACCGGGGTGACCGAGCGGGTCTCCGTCGGCCCCGGCGGTCGCCAGGCCAACTCCGACAGCATCGGCGCGGCGATCTCCCCGGGCGGCCGGTACGTGGCGTTCACCTCGTACGCGTCGAACCTGGTGCCCGGCGACACCAACTACGTGGGGGACGTGTTCGTGCGAGACCGGGTGGACCGGGTGACCCGGCGGGTGTCGATCGGCCCCGGCGGCCGGCAGGCCAACTCCGGCAGCTCCGATTCGGCGATCTCCGCCGACGGCCGGTACGTGGTGTTCACGTCGTTGGCGTCGAACCTGGTGCCCGGCGACACCAACCAAGCCAACCACGTGTTCGTGCGGGACCGGGTGGACCGGGTGACCCGGCGGGTCTCGGTCGGCCCCGGCGGCCGGCAGGCCAACTCCGACAGCTTCGAGCCGGCGATCTCCCCGGGCGGCCGGTACGTGGCGTTTCGCTCGTACGCGTCGAACCTGGTGCCCGGCGACACCAACAACGAGCCGGACGTGTTCGTGCGGAACCGGGTGGACCGGGTGACCCGGCGGGTGTCGATCGGCCCCGGCGGCCGGCAGGCCAACTCCGACAGCATCAAGCCGGCGATCTCCCCGGGCGGCCGATACGTGGCGTTCGAATCGTACGCGTCGAACCTGGTGCCCGGCGACACCAACCGCCAATCCGACGTGTTCGTGCGGGACCGGGTGGACCGGGTGACCCGGCGGGTGTCGGTCGGCCCCGGCGGCCGGCAGGCCAACCGCCACAGCATCGAGCCGGCGATCTCCCGGGGCGGCCGGTACGTGGCGTTTTACTCGTTCGCGTCGAACCTGGTGCCCGGGGACGCCAAGCACGCGCCCGACGTGTTCGTGCGGGACCGGGTGGACCGGGTGACCCGGCTGGTGTCGGTCGGCCCCGGCGGCCAACAGGCCAATGGCGGCAGCTTTTCCCCGGCGATCTCCGCCGACGGCCGGCACGTAGCGTTTCACTCGGGCGCGTCGAACCTGGTGCCCGGCGACACCAACGGCTGGGGCGACGTGTTCGTGTGGGACCGGTTCGGCGATGTCGCCAGGGACACAACGAACCGGCCGGCACGCTAGCGACCCGGCGGCTCCACAGCCACTGGACCGGCCGGACTGTGATCGTGCTCGCCGCCGTCAACCTGACCTCGCGGAGCGCCGGCGCCGAGAAGCTCACCGACAAACAATGGACCCGGTTCCAGACCGCGATCGCCACCAACGAAGAGGCCCACCTGCCGGTCTACGTGGCGTGGTCATGCGCCCAGCGACTCCGCTCGGCCTACCAACACCACGACGTCGTCGAGGGCAAGAAGATCGCCACCAAGATCATCGAGTCATTCCCGACCTGCCCGATCCCCGAGATCGCCCGACTCGGCCGCACCCTGAAACATTGGCGCAAAGCGTTCCTCGCATACTTCGACACCGCCCGGTCCAGCAACGGCGGCACCGAGGCCATCAACGGCCTCATTGAGCTCCACCGCCGCGTCGCTCGCGGCTTCCGCAACCGCGAGAACTACCGCCTCCGGATGCTCCTCGTCGGCGGAGGACTCGCCAGCCCCCACCTCAAGTAAGAAGAGCCCCATTAGGGACAGGCGCTGATTTGATTGGGGACAAGGGCTGATTTACAGCCGCGCCCGGAAGTAGACCGGCTGCTGCACGAACTTTCTGACGTAGGCTCATGTCAGTCGGCCAATGAGTTCCTCGCGTCCGGAGACATGGGCTTTGCGGTAGATGGATTTCAGGTTGTCGTTGATGGTGTGCGGGCTGAGTTGTAGTTCGCGGGCGATGTGCTTGGCGGGTAGACCGGCTGCCACCAGTCCCAGGATCTTCGCCTCGCCCTTCGTGAGGCAGTGGGCGTCGATCACTGTGGTGAGCAGTTGATGCACCGATGCCGCGTGGAGCAGTACGCAGACATCCGCCTCGCCGTTGCACAAGCGGATGCCTTGCACGAGCAGCCAGCGGCCGCTGCAGGTGCGGATGCGTGCAGTCGCCGAGTCGGGTTCATCGTCTGGTGACGCTCGCACGGCGTTGGCGGCGTCGAACAAGACCCGGGTTACATCGGAGGGCCCGGTCTCGTCACTACCGCCTGGGACGAGGTCATCCAGCCACGCCTGCGCCGCCGAGGAGACCGATAGCAGGGTGTTGTCTGGTGACAGCAAGACCATGCCAGCGGCGAATGCCTCTGGCGCCGACGAGAACGGTCGCATCGGGTAGCGGCGGAACGCTGCGGCCAGCGGTACGGCGAGGGGCACCAGTCTCTGGGTGTCGTCGGCGCTGAAACTGCGCCTGTCGTGCCCGCGAAAGAGACTGAGCGCCCCCCACAACCGTCCTTGCTGGCACAACGCTAGCCGCATCTCCGAGCCGAAGCCCTGCGGCCGCAAAATCTCGTTGAAGCGCACGCTCTTTTCGGCGAGCGGGTGTTGCTTCGCGAGCCATCCGGCTGGCGACTCGGACCTGGCCAGGTCAACGTATTTGTTTGCGTCAGACTGCAGCGCCTCGTTGTCGGCCATCTCGACGGTCTTCTCAGTGCCGTGGCGAGAGAATTGGAACGTGCGCAGCCCGCTCCTGCCGTCCATGCCGAAAAGACACCAACCGTCGAAGGGCAGTAGGCTACCGACGGCCCCACTCACAATTTCGCCGAAATCAGCCCCGTATGCGGAACGGCCCGCAAGATCGGTCAGCTCCGCTCGGACAGACTCAGTGGTTGCGCCCATAGCGTCACTACGGTACTGCGGCAACCCCCCAAAATTGGGGGGTTCTCACTGAGCAGCCCAGAACTGACACTGGGACTGAGGTCGCAATCCCAGCGCCGTGCTGGCCTAGGCGGCTGTCGTCACGGAGGCATGACATGCGACTCACTTCTACCGGGGAATGCGGGTATCGCAACACCGCGAGGCTTGTTCGTTCATTGGCCCTAGCATCAGCTTTGGTTGCAGGATTGTCGTTCGCGGTCGCGACGCCGAGCCAAGCTACGTACCCCGACAAGAACTTGGCTGGCTCTCAGCCGGGGTCGGCTCTACCGGAGAGCCTGGAGGGCTCCACAGTTTACTGGTCGCAGTTCGTTGATCTGGACTTCAGTGCGGCGCGGATTGTTGCCGCCAATCCACATGGACGGCACTTCCGTGTGCTGACACACCCCGCCGCCGGTGTGCAGGACATCGATCCCAAGGTCTCCCCGGATGGCAGCCGCATCTTGTTTGAGCGTGACCTTCCGGACAGGTCCGTGGCTGGCTTGGTCGGCGCGGACGGCCGCGGCGAACGTGTTCTGTCCCTGCCGTGTGCTGGTCGCTGCGCGGCAATCAGCGCACCAACTTGGACACCCAACGGACGGCACGTCGTGTTTACGCGGGTGCTGGGGCCGTTCGACCAGGTCAACAATTCCGCCAGGTCGGCGGTGTTATGGCGGTCCAATCTTGACGGTAGCCACCTGGTTCGGTTGTCAAAGCCAGGCATCGACGGGGCGTTCGAGGACTACAACGCCACCTTCGCACCCGATGGGTATATCGTGTTCGTGCGGATAAGGAACGCCGACATCAAGGCGGCTGCGTTCCGCATGAACGCCGACGGGTCCAACGTGCGTCGGCTCACCCCATGGTCAGTAGATGCCGACGTGTTGTCGGTTTCTCCGGCTCGAACCGGACCAAGTGAAGACCTTGTGGTGTTCGAGACATACGGGCACGGTCCACCTGACGGGGTAGCCCAAGCCATCGCGACGGTGTCGGCCACGTCGCGATGCGGCGATGGCTGCGCCAGCCACATTCGGTATCTCACCTCGCCCGGCTCGCTGCCCGTGCAGAATTTCAACCCGACCTGGTCCCCTGACGGTAAACAGATCGCCTACGTCAAGTTCTCCTACGTTAGAACCGACACCCCACCGGTTCGCGGGGACATCTGGAGAATGCGCTGGGACGGCCAAGGTAAAGCTCCGGTGTCACGTTCACCGATCCTCTTCGACTTCCGACCAGCCTGGGGCTGGTAAGAGAAGGAAGGGTAGGTCGCTCCTCACGGCGTTCGGTTGCCCTCAACCTGCGGCCATGAGCACGTTAAGCTCGATGTCGGGCAGAGGGTCGCTATCGCCGCCTCGTCGCGATGCCAGCCGGTCCCGTGGCCCCTGACTTCTCC
>JACCTS010000535.1 GCA_013812245.1 Rubrobacter sp. | reverse complement strand
GCAGGAGACTGCGGTCGGCGAAGTCGAGGGCCATCAGCTCGTCGAGGGTCCCCATATCCCCTTTTGCCTGTGCCTCCAGGAAGCGGCGGGCCAAGGCCTTGTTTTCTTCCGACACGGCCTGCTCTCCCTTCGCTTGCGGGTTCAGGCGACAAGCACATCTTGCTCCCGAAGCCGGACTCAGCACAACCCGCAAATGGACCATATTGAGGCTTATTCAGTGAACCGCGTGGAAGGGTCGTTCTCCGAAGTCCCGACGAGAGCAGAGCCGGGTGTGGTGAATAGCCCGGCTCGTCAGGGTAGTGCCCGCCCTCAGTGGCAGCTGGTGGTGCCCGAGTCGGTGAAGGTCTTGCCCGCCTCCGGCACGAACTCCCAATCGTAGCTGCTTGGGTGCAGCGTCAGCTTCAAGACCCCGTAGGTGTCCGTGTTGCGCACCTGGCTGTTGGGCTTGACGGTGCCGATAGGGTAGTGCGAGCCACCCCCCATGCCCGCCACGAACTCCCTGATGCCCCTAGCACTATCCGCCGCTCCGCTCGGGCTCTGGGGAGCGAAGCGCTCGTAGTGGTGGTCGTGGCCGCTTACGACCACATCTGCGTTTGCCGCATACAGGGCGTCCCAGCTAGGCCTCATCTTTGTCTGGTTGCCGTGCTCTCCGGAGGAGAAGAGCGGGTGGTGGAAGTAGGCAAGCGTGCAGGCCTTGGGGTTGGCCGCCAGGTCTTGCTTGAGCCAGCTGAGCATCGGGGAGGTAGCCCCGCAGCCACCCACGTTCTCGCACATGGAGTTCAAAGAGATGATGTGCCACTCCCCGAGGTTGTAGGAGTAGTAGCCCTTGCCCTGGACGCCCGCCGCCGAGCCGAAGTAGCCGAAGTAGCCGGATGCGCCAGCCGTGTTGTACTCGTGGTTTCCAACGCTGGGCTTGGTGCGCGCCTTGTGGCGTCCCCAGGTGGGGTTGTAGCAGTTAGAGAACTCGCTAGCCGTGCCGGACTCGTAGGCGTTGTCTCCTGTGGTGAACACGGTGCCCGAGATGGAGTCGAGGAGCTTGGCGGTGGCCTCGTCGCCGGGGCTAGAGCAGCGGGCTATGTCCCCCGCTCCGACCATGACCGGGTCGGTGCCGCTCGGGGGGGGCGAGGAGGCAACCTTCGCCCACGACACCTTGGCCGTCCCCCAGCTGTGGCTGTCGTAGTACTCGACCTTGACCTCGTGGGCGCCTGCCGTCATGGTCTTGGTGGCCTTGTAGGTGGTGTTGGGCTGATCCTTCCACTGGTCTATCAGGAGCTGGCCATCGACCCACAGGCGCATCCCGTCATCGGTGGCCGCCGTGAACTCGTAGCCTGATGCCTCGAAGTCGAAGCTGCCCACCCAGCGGACCGTGAAGGAGTCTGCGTTGACCCCGGGGGCGGGAGAGCCGCTCCAGTCGTAATTTATGGCAGTCTCGCAGCGGGTGAGGACCGGCTGGGTGTCGAAGGCCCTCGGCTCGTTGCGGTACTGCGCGAGGAACTCGCTGTTGTTGCACACACCCGTTGGAGGGGGTGTCGTGATTGCGGAGTAGTTGACGCTCAGGCTCGGCCGCAGACTCGCATCGGCGCTCTCGCGGGAGGAGAAGTCGAATCCATCCGTGTTGGTCGCGTTCGCAATGACGATCCCGCGGTTGCTCGCCGGCTGGTCGAGCCACCTCTGCACTAGGGCAGGCGAGAGGGTGAAGGTCTGCTTGCCCGTCGTTGAGGGCGAGACACTGCCCACCTGCGCACCACGGTCGAGCGAGCCCCTGGCTCCCGCCACCTCCCAAGGGCTGCCGGAGGCGTACAACAGCCACGTGGCCGCCGACTGCTCCCACGCCCGCTTGAGATCGTAGGCCTGATAGGTCTGGGTGCTGGGGTTGGTGACATTCAGAGTGACCGATACCGAGTCGACCCTCGAGCCAGCGGGCACCGAGGAGAGGTCCCACCTGAGCAGAGAATAGGCGTCCTTGCCGCTCCCTCCTGGCTCGTCGCCGTCCACTCCTAAAGTGGTAGCGCCACCGTAGTTGGTCGTGGAAGCGTTCTCGGCTAGCTTCGTATCTGCGGCGCTTATTAGGTTGCTGCTCTCCGCCACAGCGGTCCCAGAGAGGTAAACCGCCACGCTAAGAACTAGCGCCCCAACGACGGTCAAGACGGTCCAATTCGGCCAATAGGTAAGAGAACGCAACTTTCCCCCTCTGTTCGGTAGCTCAGCCACCTCGGTTCACGTCGAGGCCCGTAAGCTTTGCGTCCCCGCCTCGCGGCGAGTTTGCCTTTGTCGCAGCGCACGAAAGACGCGCTACGTACACTTAACCTCAGTTCATCGACTAGCGCAAGGCCTGGTTGGGTGTCAGCGAGGCTCTCCGGTGCGTCTCAGTGTGGGACAGCCTTATTCAGCGGAGTGCGTGGAAGGGGCTTTCTCCGAAGTCCGTTTGCAGGATCTTGTATAGTCCGTGCCCGACGGGCCGGGGCTTGCTCCTCCTTCCCGGGCCGACGCATACAAGTCGACACCACATGTTGTGGTGCTGTATGGATATGCGCGTAGGTGGATGGGCGGGCGCGCCTACTCTGGCACCACGGACACGACCCCCTCGGCTCCCAGCACCCCCACCGCCACCAAAGCGCCTTCCTCGGCCCAGTCCCCGTCGGCGCCCGTTTCGGCGCGGGCGCGCAGGGAGAACCCGCCCCCGCTTTGCACCCTCAGGACCAGGGCGCCCCTCCCCGGCACCTCCACTACCGCCTCGAAGCCGTCCGGGTCCTTGAGCAGCTTGGAGCTGCGGCCCGAGGAGGCGCGCAGCTGGGCCTGCAGGCGTCCGGTGCTCTCGGGCAACTCGGCGCTCCTTCCTTGGACGCCCCCGAGGGGGGCATCCCATCTACCTCTTCTAGACGCTGCGGCGACCACGACCGTTACGGTTTCGGTCCTAACCTCGTGTATTTTTCGGGCTACTCGGGCGCATTACATCGGGTAACCCGGCGGACGGCGGAGGGGGGCACCAGCCGTCCGTCGGTTGCCCCATCAGCGGGCCGGGCCCAACCCTATCTCCTCTCCTATCATCCGGGCCCGGTCCTTCGCTTTGCCCCGGTCTAAAAGTTCGACAAGGCGAACTACTTCGTGGAAGGCCGAAAAGGCGAAGTTGAGCAGACGGAGTTCGCTTTCTGAGGGTTCTCGGAAGTCCACATGGCCCCGGTCCTATAGGCCCAGGACCGCCGGGGCCGGAGCGGGGATTCCGTGAGGTATTATCTGCGTTCTGTTCTCTTATGTACGGATTCGCTTCTTATGTGCAAGGA
>JACCTS010000024.1 GCA_013812245.1 Rubrobacter sp. | reverse complement strand
TAATGAAGGCAAACCTATGCAAGTGCGTCGAGTCATTTCGCTGCGTACTAGCGGACCGAGAGGTTGGGCCGAACGGGTAAGCTCGTCAGGTGCACCTTTCATCCGTTCGGGAAACCTACAAGTAGATAGCATAAACATTAGGCGGACAGATATGGCCTTCGTCCCGGAACCCGAATCGAATGAGGCCGCGCGAAGCCGGGTGCGTGTGGGCGATGTACTTGTGGGAATCACAGGCGCCAATACCGGATGGGTCGGGTTTGTCGAACAAGCGCAAGACGGAGGGTACGTCAGCCAGCATGTCGGCTTGCTCCGGCCAAGAGGTCTGCACCCGAGGTGGTTAGCCTATAGCATGTTCTCTCCGTCTTCTCGTGATCAACTGCTGGGGGAACAGTATGGCGGTACCAAACAGCAGCTATCTCTCGATGAGCTTGCTGAACTGATAATCCGTGTTCCTCCACGGGAGCAACAGGAAGAACTCATTTCACGCCTCGATCAGCAGGTAGCGACCGTGGATAGACTTCGAGCAAAGCTCCAGCATCAGATCGAACTTCTCACCGAGCACCGT
This sequence comes from Rubrobacter sp., assembly GCA_013812245.1. Taxonomy (GTDB): domain Bacteria; phylum Actinomycetota; class Rubrobacteria; order Rubrobacterales; family Rubrobacteraceae; genus JACDGB01. The sequence continues at coordinate 2,610 of JACCTS010000024.1, read as the reverse complement.
CAGGCGCTCATCACGGCTGCGGTGACGGGCGGGCTGGAGGTTGCGGGAGCGTGAGGAAGATACCGGAGGAGTAAAATGGTGGAGACCATTCAGGATGTCACGTGAGAAAGGTGAAGATCGGGATGAGCGGCAAGAAGACCATCGAGTTGAAACCTATCCGCACGGGAAAGACGGACCCCCGGACTTTCGCCCGCCAGGCGCGTGAGATCTCCGACCGTTTGAAGGCGAGCGGCCGTACCTTCTCCGACTCGACCGAGGACATCCGGCGCGACCGTGAAACCCGTTGAGCGAACCCGGCGAACGGTCGCCGATAGTGCTCGACACCTCGGTGGCCGTCAAGTTCTATGTGCCCGAAGAGGGACGTGAACAAGCCCGCGAACTCTTGAGCACCGTGGAGAGTGGTGGCGCGAGGCTGCTGGCTCCGAGCACCATATGAGCCGAACTCTGGAACGCGCTGTGGCAGAAGTACCGTCGAGGGGAACTCGGCAAAGAAGTGGTGCGGGATACGTGGGAGAAGTTCAACAATGCTCCGGTGAGCCTCTTCGATCCTGATTCCTTGATGCCCGCGGCGGTGGAAATAGCCTTCGAGACCGAAGTGATCATCTACGATGCTCTGTTCCTTGCGCTCGCCGACAGCTTCCAGACGGTTGTCGTAACGGCGGATGAGAGGTCGCTCCTGAAGCGAACCCGCAACACCGCTTACGAGCGTCTGGCCGTTCATCTGTCCGACGTTGAGGAGCTATTGCGTGAGCTGGCCGAAGATCGAGCGGAGCCGGGCGAGCAAACATAGTTTCGCATCTTCCGATTGGCTCGAACTCCTCACCGAGCACCGGCGGGCGCTCATCACCGCCGCCGTAACTGGCGGGGTGGACGTGCCGGGCGCGGCGTCGTAAAGCCAAATCTGGCGCGGATAGACGAGCCGCGAGTTCTAACGGGCCATCTTTCCACTCCGGCTGGAAAGGACGGGTACAATAAGAACGGTTATGAGCAACGCGGCGAGCAGGTTTCAGGATATTTTGAAGCGGCGGGTGGACCCTCGCAAGGAGAAGCCCGCCCGTTCCGCCGGGCCGCCCGAAAATCTCGAACGGTATCGTCGGGTTACCGGGGTGCTTCCCGAAAGTTTCTGGGACATGCCGATGCCTGATGACCCCGAGGCATCTGTTCGCTTGGCTCTGGCCGAAGAGCGCGACAGCCGGCCATAACCCTTGCGCTTCTGGGACGCCTCCGCTGTCGTCCCGGCTCTCGTTAGAGAGTCAAAGACAAGGGAGATTCTGTCTCTACTCCGCGAGGACGAGGGCATGGCGGTCTGGTGGACCACGCAGGTAGAGTGCGCCTCCGCACTCAGTTGCAGGCTGGCGGACGGGACCTTCGATTTACGGCACTTCGATCAGTCGGTAGACAGAATGGCTGTTCTTCTCAACGAGTGAACCGAAGAGCAACCTTCCCACGAGATGAGGATGCTTGCCGAGCACTTCCTCGGACTCCACCGCTTGAAAACCGCGGACGCACTGCAACTCGCCGCAGCTTTCCAGTGGTGTGGATGGAACCCGGAAGGCAGAGACTTCGTGTGCCTGGATAACAAGCTCCGCACCGCGGCCGCTATGGAAGGCTTCTCGTTTCTTCCGCTTCTCGCCTGACGAACAACGCGCCCACATAGATCGCTATCAGAGGTTCGCAATGCGGAACAAGCGGATCCCGACCGCGCTCACAAAGCAACTGGACCTTCTCGCCGAGCACCGGCAGGCGCTCATCACCGCCGCCGTGACGGGGGAGATCAAGGTTCCGGGGGTTGGGGCTTCGTGAACCACCTTGCATGAGTCCGGGAAAGGACACCATTTGCCCTTGTATTTAGTACCATATGTGGTGTCATGCAGGTGTGGACGAATGGGACGAGCTTTTCGATTGGGACGAGAGCAACGAGGGACACGTTGCCAGGCACGGAGTCGAACCTTACGAGGTCGAAGAGGCGCTGCTAGATCCCGAACAGGTCAGCGGCGACGCTTTCAACGTGGGAACGGAAACACGCGATGCCGTTATTGGAAAGACTGACGACGGTGCCATCTTGTTCGTCGTCTACACCATACGGAACAAGAAGGTTCGCCCCATCTCCGCCCGCGAGGCTACGGACAAAGAGAAGAGGAGGTACAGGCGATGAGTACGAACGACGTGAAAGAGATACGCAGCTTCGACGAGGTTCCCGAGTTCACGAGTGAAGAGGAGGAGGCCGAGTTCTGGGCAACTCACTCCCTCGGAGACGAGTTACTGGAGAAGATGGAACGCAGGAACAAACTCCTGGAGGAACACCAGTACTCCGGCAAGATCAACCTTCGGATGCCGAAAAGCCTGCATCGCGACCTCGTCCACCGCGCACAGCAGGAAGGCGTCTCCCTCAACCAGTTGATCGTGACCTCCCTGGCGCGCTCCGTGGGAACGCAACGATAATACCCCTCACCGAACACCGGCAGGCGCTCATCACCGCCGCCGTGACGGGTGGGCTGGAGGCCGTGAGAGCGTGATGTGACGGGATAGAGAGAGTTCCTCTACGCAGTCGCACTTCCATACCACATCGGATACATTGAGAGCGTGAGGTTCAGCGACCACTTCGAGGCG
>JACCTS010000532.1 GCA_013812245.1 Rubrobacter sp. | reverse complement strand
CCGCTCATCGCCGAGACGACGACGGCGAGCGGCCTTTCACGGGCGGCATCGGCGGCTACGGCGGCGGCGTGGATGAACTGCGCGCCGCCGCCGACCGAGGTGCCCCCGAACTTGATAACGAGGGGTCTAACGTTCACTCCAACTTCACGCTCCGCTCAGTGCCTGATCCAGGTCATAAAGGATATCGTCTATGGACTCCAACCCGACGCTCAAACGGACGTAGTCGTCCGTGACACCCGTGGTCTTCTGCTCATCCGCCGAGAGCTGCGAGTGCGTCGTGGAAGCCGGGTGGATCACCAGGCTCTTCGCGTCGCCCACGTTCGCAAGCAAGCTGTGCAGCTCCAGCCGGTCTATGAACCGCTTACCGGCCTCAAGCCCGCCGTCGATGCCGAAACCGAGGATGGCGCCGTAGAGACCGTCCCGGTGGTATTTGTTCGCCAGCTCGTGAGACGGATGGTCCGCGAGGCCGGGGTAGTTTACCCAGTTGACACGGTCGTGTCCTTGCAGGAACTCGGCGACGGCCATAGCGTTGCGGGAATGGCGCTCCATCCGCAGGTGCAGCGTCTCAAGGCCCTGCAGGAACAGGAAGCTATTGAACGGGCTCAGGGCCGGGCCGTAGTCCCGGAGCATCTGCACGCGGGCCTTCAGGATGTAAGAAAGCTCGCCGAGGGTTGGGTAGATCTCCAGCCCGTGATACGACGGGTCCGGCTCGGTGAACTCGGGGAACTTGCCGTTGTCCCACGGGAACTTCCCGCCGTCCACCATAACGCCGCCGATGCTCGTACCGTGCCCGCCGATGAACTTGGTCGCCGAATGCACCACGATGTCAGCCCCATGCTTGAGCGGGTTGATCAGGTACGGAGAAGGCAGCGTATTGTCGACGATGAGTGGTATGCCCGCCTCATGCGCTATGTCGGCGACGGCCTCAATGTCCAGCGTGTTCAGCGACGGGTTGCCGACGGTCTCAGCGTAGAGGGCTTTGGTCTTGTCCGTGATCGCCCTGCGGAAAGCCTCAGGGTTGGCGTCGTCCACGAACTTGATGTCTATCCCGATCTTGGGCAGAGTGTAGTGGAAGAGGTTGTACGTACCGCCGTAGAGTCCGGCGGAGGAGACGATCTCATCCCCCGTCCCGGCGATGTTCAGGATCGCCAGCGTCTCCGCCGCCTGCCCGGATGCCGTCCCGAGCGCCCCGACGCCACCTTCGAGGGCGGCGACGCGCTTCTCGAACACGTCTGTCGTCGGGTTCATGATGCGGGTGTAGATGTTGCCGAACTCGCTCAGGGAGAAGAGGTTGGCGGCGTGGTCGGTGTCGTTGAACACGTAGGATGTGGACTGGTAGATGGGGACGGCCCGCGCCGTGGTCGCCGAGTCCACTTCCTGTCCGGCGTGCAGCGCGAGGGTATCGAACCCGTACTCGCGCTCCTGCTGCTTCTGGTCTGCGGTGTCGGTCATCCGTTCTCCTCCTGATCTCCGAGGAAGGGCCCGACGGCCCCCCTTAGTTTTGCCCAGTCCTTCAGAAAAGCGTCGTGCCCATTGTTTGATTCTATCTCCACATACCTTGCGTTCGCCCCCGCCGTTCTCGCAGCCTCGGCCGCCGCCCGGACTTCCACCGCCGGGAACAGCCAGTCGCTGGAGATCCCGGTGAAGAGGGTATCAGCTTCGATGCGCGAGTATGCCTCATCCAGCGAATCGTAGCCCGCCGCCACGTCGTAAAGGTCCATCGCCCGCGAGAGGTACAGGTACGAGTTGGCGTCGAAGCGGCCGGCCAGTTCCCGACCCTGGTAGTGCAGGTAGCTTTCGACCTCGAAGCGGCCTCCGATCTCCGTGTGCAGGGCGGGCCGCTTGGCGGAACGCCGTCCGAAACGCTCCCACTGACCGGCCGCGCTCTGGTAGGTGACCATGCCGGCCATGCGGGCGATAGCGAGGCCCGCGCCCGGAGTTCTTCCCGTACCGTAATAGTCGCCGTCCTGCCAATCGGGGTCGGCCATGATGGCGCGACGGCCGATCTCGCTCATCGCTATCCCCTGCGGCCCTAGGGCTCCCGTCGCCGCCACGGGCGCGGCCCGCTCCACGAAGCCTGGGAATTCCACGGCCCACTCCAGCGCTTGCTGACCGCCGATGGAACCCCCGATGACGAGCTTCAGTCTCTTCACGCCGAGATCGTCGAGGAGGCGCTTCTGGGCCCGGACCATGTCCCTGATCGTGATTATCGGGAAGCCTATCCCGTAGGGTCGTCCTGTCTCGGGGTTCGTGGATGCTGGTCCCGTGCTGCCGGAGCAACCGCCGAGCACGTTCGAGCAGATCACGAAGTCATTGTCGGTGTCTATAGTCCTCCCCGGCCCGATCATCGGGTCCCACCATCCGCCGCGCTTGTAATCGGCCGAGGGGTCTCCAGCGGCGTGCGAGTCGCCGGTGAGGGCGTGGACGATCAGGACGGCGTTCTCGCCCGCATGATCAAGCTCGCCCCACGTTTCATAGGCGAGCACAACTTCCGGCAGGTAGCCGCCGAGCTCCGGCTCGAATGAGCCTATATGGTGGTGAAGTTTGCCCGATGGTTTCGGGGCCGGAGCCTGCCTAGCTTCGGCCCCCGAGTCTAGTGTCATACTCAGTAGTAATATAGCCTCCCTCTACCTCGTCAGGTTTCACGTCTTGCGGCAGACATCTCGGAACTCGCCGTGACATCCGCCTAGCCGCGCAACCCGCCCGCAGAAGAGGCTGCCCACCTCTCCCCACATCTTCCAGGCCGGAGATGACCGCCTGCTGGACTTGGCACCTTGCGGGGAGAAGCTCCCCACGGGTTGCCGCGGTTTCTCAGGGCCAGTTCCCTCCACCGCTCTAGATGCGAGTTCGCGCCAGACCAGGATGCTAAAACACCACAGGGCTCATCGTCAAGGTAGTAAGTCCGTGGCAAACCCATCAGTTGCAGCGATCCTCGGAAGCCGATGGGCTTTTTAGCTTTGAAGCACGAGGATCAAGTCAATGGCGACAGCGGCGAACGTAGATAGCATCCAGGCCGCAAGCACGACTTTGGTCAGTCTACTCAGCCTGCGCCGTATGAGATCCCAGACCACGGCTCCCACAATGACAACGGACGAGCTTACCGCCCCGACAATGGCTAAAGTAGGACTGACCTCGGCCACCTGCGTGAAGATCCAGATGCCAGACCCAACGAGCAAAACAACTCCAAGAGTGGCATAGATGCCCACCTCGATCCCATCGAGTACCCTGAAGAACGCCTGTCCCAGCTTTATCGGCCACATCTTGCTCTTCCATCATTCTATCCGCTGCTGATCGCCCGACCGGCTCGAGTCAGCGATTCCCGCCGTAACAGGATGCGACTATGTGACGGATCACACCCTTTGGATTCCGCATCCGGGTGTATAATTCAGCACAGGACTCGCCCGTTCTCCCCATCCTCCCCGGGCGGGTCCTTCGTTTGTGGGTTTCGGGTTTCAGCTATTAGAGCCGTTTGCCAAGCGGTTCCCTCGCGCTTACCTGGCGCTAAGACCTGAGACCTCTACCCTAAAAATATCAGCAACACGCTGGTCAGGGTGAAGAGACTGACCACGATGATGGTGAGGCGGGTCAGGTTTTTCTCCATGACCGTGGTGCCGGAGAAGGCGCCTCCCATGCCGCCGCCGAGCGAGGATGAGAGTCCCCCGCCCTTGCCGGAGTGCAGCAGGATCATACCGATCAGGGCCACGCAGAATATCGTATGCAGAAACGCGAGTACGTAAACCATGCCGGTTAATGTATCACACGGGTTCGGACCGCTCCATCAGGAGCGGCTCTCGTCCGCAGCTTCGATCAGCTTCACGAAAGACTCCACTTCGAGGCTCGCTCCGCCGACGAGCCCGCCATCGACATCTTCCTGGGCCATGATGTCGGCCACGTTGTCTGGCTTCATGGATCCGCCGTAGAGGATGCGGACGGCATCCGCGAACTCCTGGTCTTTTAGCTCCGCAAGCAGTTCCCGAATCTGGCCTATGGCGTCCTGGGCGTCCTCGGGCGAGGCCGTGTCCCCGGTTCCGATAGCCCATATCGGCTCGTAGGCGAAGACTATTTTATCTCCGCCCACTTCGTCGTCCAACGCTTCCATCACCCGGCGGACCTGCCCGGAGACCTTCTCCCACATGCCGCCGGAATCGCGCTCCTCCTTGG
>JACCTS010000571.1 GCA_013812245.1 Rubrobacter sp. | reverse complement strand
GCGTAGGAGGCGGCGTTCTCGGAGACGGTGGTCTCGTCGTCGAGGTTCACGCCCTCGTCGAGCGCCACGAGGGCGACCATGATCTTGGTGGTAGAGCCCGGCGCCACGTGCTCGTCGGGGCTCTTACCCGCCAGATACCGGCCGGACTCCGCGTCCGTGAGCGCCCAGGATCCGACATCCAGGTCCGGCGCGTTCTCGGGCGTGGTCTCTTGCGCTCCGGCGGCTTCCGGCGCCACGACGACCCCGAGCGCGAGCGCGATCGCGACCAGGGCCGGTATCACGAAGATTCTCGTCAGGGTCTGACCCTCTCGCATCCTCGCTCCTCTCTTCTATCCAGGATATGAAAACGCCGCTCCCGGAGCACGCGCCCGCAACCCCGGCGGCGGTCCCTTCTATTTTGCACCGGCAGGGCGGTCGTTGCTACCCGCATCCCGTACCGAATCACGCCATCAAGCAAAGAGAAGGGGGGGTGAAAAGGGCGCTCCCCGCGTATAATGCGCGCCCATGTTGGGGCTTAGATGGGGCAACGGTGTGGCATCACTAGCGCAAAATCGGATATACTCATCGCGCAGATGATTGTACTATAAATTGCATAAGGGGAGGCTGTGGCCCAGCCGCGAGTACCTATAATCCCATCTTACCTCCGCAGTAATGCGGCCTTTCGGGAGGATCTAGCGAAGGCTATTGAGATGCCGTCAGGGTTCTTGCAGGCTATTGTTCGGCATCCTGGTATTTACCAAACGCTGTCCGAGCCCCAAGCGGAAGAGGTGGCGGTCAACTACGGAACAACGGCTGAAGAGGTGCAGCGTCTGACTGGCCTAGTGGTTCTGCTTAAAGAGCGGCTTGTGCAGTTGGACAGAAGACCAGCAGAGTTGCTGGAAGAAATCTCCGCCGTCTTGGACCACGAGATGCCAGAAGACCGCGAACGAGTTCTTCTCGACGCTCTAACACCCTCCGCCATAGAGCGGGAGGATGTACTTACGATGCTCGCCTTTGCGGATGGACCGGTACTTCAACGCATGCAGCTCCGTCCGTGTATGTTGCCGGCGCGCCATTCTGGAGCCGAGGTGGTCGGTGGATACTTTTACACGGTTACGTACCTCGATGCCGAGGGGGTGCAAAACTCAATTACGGTCGGGGTGCCTCCGAGTGCGATTGAAGGATTCAAGCAGCTAATCGACGGTGCCCAACAACAACTTGAAGCTATTAAGGCTTCTATCGGCAAGACTTCTAGAGAAGACTGATTCTGTTGGAAATCACCGCCTCACAGCTCATACAGCTTCTCGGAATCACGGCTTCTGTGCTAATAGCTGTAAACCAATTCGTGACTCTTGTTCGGGATTGGCGTGGAGGGTCGCCCGAATTGAGGCTTATCAAGACCGAGTTGAAAGGAAGTAATGATAAAATCTACGGACTGTTGGAACGACTCATCGACCAGCTAGAAAAGGACAGGTAGCGACATGAGTATCTTGGCTACAGTTCTCGCCGGACTGATTTTGCTGTCCCTGCCATTCATCTTGTTGTTTCAGCGTAAGGTATCACGGCAGCGCAAGCGTGAGCTTAACGAGATCAAAGCACTCGTAGAAGAGCGGTCGAGCGGTATAGATAAACTCCATTCTCGTCTAGACGCTGTAGCAAATCGGCCCAAGGGGCAGGATCAAGAGAGCAATCAGGAAAACGGCGAGGATCTGCCTTCGGCGTTTGTGTATTCACCTGTCGATGCGCATTCCAATATCGTACGAGCTCTAAACGAGATGGATGCTGGGATCGAAGTGGGGTATCCGCATACTTCGAGTTGGGAAAACTTCTATTGGACTACAGAAAGAAAACCGTCCTACGGCTTCCCGCTTGGGCCAGATGGGGGCTTAGACTGCGCCTCGGAGGACCCCTATGTAAAGAGAATTTACGACGAAATTCACCACGAAATAGCTCCCGGGGCGCAAGTCGTAATCTTGAAGCCAAGGTGGGAACAACCTTACGTAGAACCGCTTTACAGAGCGCGGCGACGACCAAAACGAGCGCACGTGAGTATAACTAGATAGTAATTATCAAACTTTAGATGTAAAGCTCCCGAGAGATCGGGGGCTTCTCTTTTGGAAGCCCCGGGGTGAGAGAACGGGGGAGAAGCCCCGGCGGTGGGCTGATGGTACGGTAGGGTAGCGGGTTTCTAAACGAGTGATTCGGGCGGCTCCTTCGGGGGGCTACTTGACCAAAAGCCGCATCTGTGGCTAACTACTGTCCTGGTAGGAAAAACCATTCAAGGAGGTTCCGTGAGGAAATTGCTGTTGCTGCTGTCGATGTGTGGCCTAGCCATGCTGGTTGCTTCGCCTGCTATGGCGCAAGCCGACCTGAACTGCGACGATTTCGCCACACAAGCGCAAGCCCAAGCCGAACTTAACTCTGATCCCAGCGACCCGAACAACCTCGACGCCGACGATGACCAGCAGGCGTGCGAGGACTCCGGGCTACCTTCGGGCGGTGGAGGCGGTGGTATGGTCGAAGACCCTTGCCCCGCCGATCCCGATTTTCCACGGGCAACCCCGGACGGTTGCCAGGCGAGCAATCTGCCCGACGTGACGGCATCTGCCAGCGCATCTGCCAGCGCGTCGGCGTCCAGTTCCGCCCAGCCTGTCGTTACTGAGGATCAGGTAGCTACCGCAGATCAGGTCGCAGGAACCCTTCCTAGCACCGGCGGGGCTTCACTGGCGATCCTTCCGATGGCGGCGCTGCTCGTGGCGGGCGGACTGGCGTTCGGGCTGGTGATGCGTCGCAGGTAGGACTACCGGAAAATATCATGCAAGTCGGCGGCTCCTTCGGGGGCCGCTTTTCGTGGGGTTTTGGAGACTACAGCAATTTGCAGAAGAACTGATCTATCGAAAAGCTACGCCGCTTGTGCATCCTTGTCGGTAACCGAAAGCCAGGCGGTTGAGCCTCCGCAAACTGGTGGATCAGTCGTTTCGAGAAACGCTCTAGATCAGCAGGACGCACGAACACTGGAGTGGCCCACGAGACGGGGAAGACCGCGCACCCGTTGGCGGCTTTCTCGTCTAGAGCGGCGGCGCGTGGCATCAACCTGTCGCTGTTCTACGGCACCCACTCGAGGGACTTGAGGTTCTCCAGGATCTTGGAGCCTGGAACTACTTCGTCTAATATTCTGGACTGTAAGGTATTGGTAACAGCCTATCCGTCTTTTAAAGATACCAATGGCCTGTGAAAGTGAACGGACCGCTGGAATCCGCCGCTGGACAGAACTAGGAGCATGCGCAATTATTCCGGCAGATGGTTGGGCAGACGCAGGAGGAGGCCGGCGGCAAGTTGCTTTGGTTTGGCATCGCCGTCGCCCTGTGGTCCACCTCGGCCCTGGCTCGCACCCTCACCCAGGCCCTCAACGGTATGCGAAGTCGTTGAGACCCGTTCGGGGCGTAAACGGTTCGTGCTCTCCGTGGCCTTTGGCCCCATCCTCGCGCTCGCGGTTCTCTTTGCCATCGGACTCATGCTGATCGGCCCCCGACTGGTGGAGCATATTGTCGAACTTGTAAACCTTGATGAGTTGTTCATACCCCTGTGGGCGTGGCTGCGGCTCCCTGTCGCCTTGTCGCTTCTGGCGGCGGCGCTATGCGTCGTCTACCGCTACGGTCCGAACGTGGAACACGGGTTCAGGTCCGCCGTGGTAGGCGCCGTGGTCGCGTGGGCGTTCACCTCGGTCGGGTCTCCTTCTACCTGGCGAACTTCGCGGACTACGGCGTGACCTACGGCAGCCTGGGGACGGCGATCGGGCTGCTCCTCTACCTATACCTCTGCGCCTCAGTGGTGTTGCTCGGCTCAGAGATCAACGCTGCTATCTATAATCCCTCTCCGCAACGAGAAGCAGCACAGAAGGATCAAGAATGATCGGGGTTGTCGCTGTGCTGATCCTGCTTGTGATCGTAGGAGTGGCGATTCCGGTTCGTTTCATGCGCGCCGTCCGAAGATCCCTGCGAGACCCCGAATTCAGGGCTCTTTTCGTCCTCGTCGTTCTGACGCTGGCGACGGGAACGTTCTTCTACGCCTGGATCGAAGGGTGGAGCCTCCTCGACGCATTCTATTTCAGCGCCATTACGCTAACCACCGTTGGGTATGGGGATTTGGCCCCTGTCACGGCGGAAGGGAAGCTCTTCACCGTCTTCTACATCTTCGCCGGAATAGGGATCATCGTGAGTTTCGTGGACGCCGTGGCGAGGGCCTCGGTTAAGCAGCGGGCCGAAGCGCGGAGGTTGCGAGGACGGCGCGAGGTATCCGGGTCCGAGGACGACTGAAGAAGAAACGAGAAGAAAGAAGGTGCGAGTGTCAGCGGAGTGCACAAAGGCAACGAAGTATGGGAGCATTTTGCTAACAAGCATACGCTACTCTCTCGCAAGGGTTGGTATTAGCCTGACCTCTGGAAACAGCGGTCGAACATGCCATCCATAGATACTTGAAGTAGTGGTTGGCATCAGGTTGAGAGGACGAGGCTGCCGCAGTCAAGCAGACGCTAGTCAAAACGTCTATTCGAGGGACATCGTGGGTGCCGGAGGTGGGACTCGAACCCACACGAGGTTGCCCTCACCGGATTTTGAGTCCGAGCCGGGCGCTGCGTTTGATCCCCCACAGGTTATCAAAGTACCTTGTTAGCAGGAATTTTACGATCGGTCAGTGGTCGCCAACCCCTCTCGTCCCTCCTTGACCCCCATGGGATTGGCGTCAAAAGTATCACCATCCACGACGGGGCGTAGGCTGCCTCTCGGACCGCATGATTGCGGGTGTTGGTATAGGAGAGGGTGCCAGCACAGGTGGGGACGAGACAAGTGCCTAAGCTGTTCTCCATCTCCCCTCACTGGGACAGTCTAGCAAGGAGTACGCCTGACTCTGGATCAGTTAGTCCTGGTTCGAATCCAGGTCCGGCAGCCTCGCATTTTACCTGCAAATTGGCAAGAAAATAGCCTTCCTATGAGGCCAGTTAGTCAAACTCGACCAAGAAGAACAGAGAAGCTAGGACGTTGACCTGAGATCCTTCACTGGCGAAGGCTGTGGTGGTCGATCGTCGTGCCCGGAAAATCGGCACCCGCAGAG
>JACCTS010000566.1 GCA_013812245.1 Rubrobacter sp. | reverse complement strand
CGTGTCCCGCAGCCGGATGTCGGTCAGGGAGCCGCGGGGCACGGCCCGGATGAGGCCGTCCACCATCATGCGGTAGACGGCGCTCTGCGCCACGACCGGCCGCACCCCGGCGCGCCGGGCAAGCTCCGGAATGCCCACCACGCCCCTTCCCGGCAGCGCAGCGTGGACGGCGGAGATCTCCTCTCTCAGGCCATCCGGCTCTTCCTCCACACCCTCCACCTCCACCTCGGCCCAGAGGTCGTAGTTGCGGGTGACGAGGCCGGACTCCTCCAGGCCGCGGAGCATGATCCCTGCGGCGTCCTGCTCTACTCCGCCCAGGGCCGACAGGGAGCCGAACGGCGCGTTGACCCTCCCGCCGTTCGCCACCCCCGCGAGCGCCCGGAAGAACGATCCGACCTTGTCTTCCCCCGCAGAGTTCACCGTGACCAGCCGCCGCCGACGTCCGAGGTCCGCGCTGCGGAAGAGGACGACGCACTCGGAGGGCTCTCCGTCGCGGCCCGCCCGGCCGGACTCCTGGATGTACGCCGGCAAACTCCCAGGGACGCTGGAGTGGACCACGAAGCGCACGTTGGGCTTGTCCACCCCCATCCCGAAAGCTATGGTGGCGACGACCACCGGGAGGTCGTCGGTCATGAAGCGCTCCTGCACGTCCGAGCGTTCGGCGGCACCCATCCCGGCGTGGTAGTGGCCGGCCTCCACCCCCGAGCGCCGGAGGCCCGCCGCCAGTTCCTCGCACTCCTTCCTCGTCGTCGCGTACACGATGCCGGGCGGCGGAGAACGACGGATCACGTCCAGTATCAGGGGGAGCTTGCTCTCCTTCTTCTTCGCCTCGACCACCCGATACGTGAGGTTGGGCCGGTTGAAGCTCGTTACCACTACCTCCGGCGAGCGCATGGCCAGAGAGCGCAGAATGTCCTCCCTCACCCGTGGGGTGGCGGTCGCGGTCAGGGCCAGAACCGGCGGGCTCCCGAGGTCCTTCACCACCCGAGGCAGGAACAGGTAGTCAGGGCGGAAGTTGTGCCCCCACTCGGAGATGCAGTGCGCCTCGTCCACCACGAAGAGCCCCACTCCGGCCCGCCGCAGCGCCAGCACGAACTCCAGCGACCGCAGCCGCTCAGGCGCGACGTAGAGCATCTTGATCTCACCCGCGCGGACCTTCCGCTCCACCTCCCACCTCTCCTCGGGCGAGAGCCCCGAGTGGAGGGTGGCGGCGTCGGTAACGGCGCTCTGGAGGAGTGAGTCCACCTGATCTTTCATCAGCGAGATCAGCGGTGAGACGATCACCGTCAGGCTCTCCTGCATCAAGGCCGGAATCTGGTAGCACAGGCTCTTGCCACCGCCGGTCGGCATGACGGCCAGGGTGTCCCGGCCATCGAGGACGGCCTGAATCGCCTCCTCCTGACCCGGCCGGAACGCGTCGAAGCCGAATATCTCCTTGAGCACGCTAAGGGGCATGGGCTAATGGTAAGGCGTCGGGCTACAGGTTTCAGGTATCAGACACGAATTTGCTGGCTGAAGCCCGTGACCTGAAGCCTATTCCTCGTGTTTAGCCTTGGGGACGAACCTGGGGATGGGCTTGAGGCCCTGTATGCGGCCTGGCGGTGCTTCGCGGTCCTCCGGTTCGCGGTTCTGTGGCGGTCCTTCTTCGGCGGCGTCGAGCAGGGCTTCGAGGGTGCGCCGGATCTCCATGCGCGTCCGGTTGTAGGCGAGCCGGAAACCGAAGGCCGGTACGGCCAGCGTCGGGAGCACGCCGAGGAAGAAGATCGGGCTCTGAAACCCGGCGAACACGAACAGCAGCGCGAGCGTCGCCCCGAGTATGAGGCCCAGAGACAGGTACTCCCCGCGCTGGTTGGAGGCGTCCGCCGTGAGGTTGGCCAAGCCGCGTCCTTCCTCCAGATCCTCGACCCGCAACTCCACGGACTGCGTTTTGAGCAATGCCCGGTGCCCGGAGAAGTCCAGCGCCCGGCGGACGGCTCCCACCATGTCTCCTGAGTCGTAGAGCGAGCTGGCCTCCGTCCTGCGCCTGAGTTTCAGGCCCTGCTCCACGCGCAGCATGGACTCCAGGTGCTCGCGGGTGGACTCGGCGGGGCGCTCTATCTCCCGCACGATCCGCAGCCGGGCGGGACCATAGAGCTTTCTGGACAGGGTATGAGACTCCGCCGTCTTCGCCGAAGCGAGGTCCCACATCGCCCGGCGCACGTGTCCCTCAGGGATGCCCGCGGCGGCGGCCACCTGCACGAGCACCTGCGGTGAGATCGAAGGCGGCTCCTCATCACCGCGGGAACGGCCGCGGGCATTCAACTCCGAGGCGCGGCGCAGGACTATCTCGACCTCCGCCGGGCTCAGGCGCTTTTCGACATCTTTCGCCATGTTCGGGGCGTGATTCTACAGGGTTCTAGAGACGCTGTTCGCGCTGAGAGGTGATCGAGAGGATACGCGGCGTATCCCTCAAGTAAGACCAGCCGGAGATGATCGTGAGGACCGTCGCCAGCAGCATCACCCACCAGCCGACGTTCGACATCACCAGACGCCAGCCCTCGCCGTCTGGGACCCCGATCAGGAGTAACAGGATGGCGAGGCTCTGGGCGTTCATCTTGGCCTTGCCCCAGCGGTTGGCGGCGATGACCTCCCCGGCTTCTAGGGCGACCATCCGCAGCCCCGTGACGGCGAACTCCCGGATAACCATGATGGCGGCCATCCACGCGGCCATCGAGCCCTCGTCCACCAGCGCGAAGAACAGCGACACGATGAGGGCCTTGTCGGCGATAGAGTCCATCAGCTTGCCGAACCCGGTGACCTGTTTGCTCCGGCGGGCGAAGATGCCGTCGAAGTAGTCCGTGGCTATGGCCAGCACGTACAGCACGACGGCCACGGCTCTGGCACCGGGAAACGGCAGGTAAAGTACGATCATTATGGGCGCGACCGCGATGAGACGCGCCAGGGTCAACTGGTTGGCGAAATTCATACCCATTCCGTTACCTGCCTCTTCTCCCTCGATCCAGCTAACGTAGCACCTTTCGGGCTTCGTCTCAAGGTCTGTAGATCAGGCACCAGGCTATTCGGCCGAAGAACCCCGGATCTGGGCGATGGTCGGGCGAGAGATAAGTTCCAGGAGCCAGTCGATAATCTGACGCAGGCGGTTCTGGGGGCTGTCGAGCTGGCTGACGTAGTAACCCCGCCAGAACACGGCCGCCAGGAAGCCGCTGAACTTCACCCCGAGCGCGTCGTTGACGGCGAACTGGCTGCCGAGGTCTATGAGCTGTCCACGAGATTTGTATTTGAACGGTTT
>JACCTS010000504.1 GCA_013812245.1 Rubrobacter sp. | reverse complement strand
TATTCCGACTGCGCGAGGAGCAGCGTTGAAGCTTCGGTCGATCTGGAATGACAGGCGCGAAGCGGCCGGTCACTCCGACACTACCCAGGCAGTTCCCGCAGTGAAGCGTTCTCGGCGGCAGGAGAAGCGTTCTCGGCGGTTGAAGAGGTTGGGTTCCTGGATAGCGATTATCCTGATAGGTGTTGCCACTTTCGTGCTGCGAGCGGTTCGCTTGAGTGTCTCCTGGGATATCTTCGTCGACGAGATCTCATACCTGCGAATTTCTCAGAGTGTGGCGCGGAACATGGAGGTTACGCTTTACGGAAACGCGTTCTACCTCCACCCGCCCGTGTACTTCTTTCTCGAGGGTGCTTATATCAAGCTCTTCCCTCCCGCAGGGGACCTCATACACCAGATCTACGACGTCCGTTACGTCAACGTTGCGCTCGCCGCCCTCATGGCAATCGTACTGCTTGGAATCGGACGTCACCTCGCCGGCTGGCCGGCAGGCATCGCGGCGGCAGTGGTTTTTGCCCTCGAACCCTACATCATCAAGATGAACAGCCGCAACTACCTCGACACCTCGGCCATGTTGTGGGTGGCCCTCGGCTACTACGTCCTGTTTTCGGCGATCACGGAAGAGAATCGGCGGCTCCCTCTCTGGCGTCTACTGGCAGCGGGTTTCCTTTTCGGGCTGGGCCTGCTGACCAAAGACATGGTTGCCTTCTCTACGATGCTGCCGCTCGCGGTCTGCTTCTTCATGGGATGGGCCATGCCCCGTGTGCAATCTATGCTTGTTGGCGTAAGTGCGATGCTGACGTATCTGCCCTACCCCGCGATCGTCTACGCAATTGGCGACTGGGACGACTTCGCATTTCAGAAGTTCAAGGGTGCCTCGCGGCTTGCGGGCTTTATTCACGAGACCGGGTTCAACCAGGAGGGTGGACCGTCTTTCCTGGACGCCATCTTCGCCAACCTGAGGGAGTTCGTTACCACCTACGCCCTACTCACGACTGGTAGTCTCTCGATTCTCATCCTGTTTTTCTTTTTCGGCGGGGCGGCGAAGCGCCTGCTTCTGGCCTGGACCGCGAGCACCTATGCGCTCCTCGCTTACATCGTGGTGCTTGGCACGCTGGAGGAGCAGTTCTTCTACTTCCTTATCATCCCGTCCATACTCGCGACGACCGTGACCGTAAGGCTGCTCCTCGAAGCAGAGGTGCTCCACGCCCGCGCGCGGCGAATACTCCTTGCCGCGACGACATTGCTCGCGGTCGCCTTCTGCTTATGGAACGGTTACGTCTGGGAACAGGTCCACTTCAGGCCGGACAACGGCTACGAGCGTGCCGCCGCTTACCTCAGGGAAGTGCCGGAGGAGTACAGCGTCGGCGTCTCGAATGATACGACGCAGTTCGTGATGGGAGATCTGCTCGTTAACGAGGAGCTATATGGTTCCGTGAAGGAGGCGCAGGCCGATGATGTAGATTACTTAGTGATCAGCTCCAAACTCGTCCAGCAGGGCTACGGTCCCTCGCCGGCGTTCTACCGCTGGGTCAAGAGCAACGGGAAGCTCGTCCATGGCTTCGTAGGGCGCAGCTTCGGCCTCATGGGCGTCTACCGGCTGCCGAGACAGCAGGATGCTCATGTTCGTCAGCCAAGCGAAGCTGGATACCTCAGTAAGGTCAGCGACATACAGAGCAAGTCCGTGAAGGCTCTCCTCAAGAGCGAGAAGAAGATACGTCGCTACGACGGTCTTACGGCCGATGATGTAAAGGAGTTGGCTGCTTACCGCTCTTCCCTCGGAGAGCTTGTCGATCAGGTTGACGACCTGAATCCTCCACGGAAATATGAGGCACAGTACAAGGTATTTCGCTCCGCCATCGGTGAGATGCATGAAGCTAGCTCGGTAGCCTATGGCTTGGCCGTAGGCCCTGTCTCCGCCTCCCAAGCTGGCTTCAACGCATACCGGGGCCATGTCGACAGAGCCGCCGAACGATTGCAGTTGTCAAATGAGATGTTAGGACGACACTACAAGACCATCGAAACCTCGTTCGTTCACCAAGCCACGGACGAGAACAGCCGCGGCGACTACACTTACATTAGCGCCCCGATCATCAACGGCGACCCAAACGCTGTCGTCTTCGTCGCACCGGCCCCAGCTCGGGGGAGCGCTTCGAGCGCTATCTACGATCACAACATCGGCGTTTGGTACGAGCCCGAGAAGCAGAAGTGGGCTATCTTCAATCAGGATCGGGCGGCCGTGCCCGCCGGGGCCACGTTCGAGGTGGTCATCCCGGCAGCATCTGAGAAGTTCGTTCACCGCGCGGAATTCCACAACACCCTAGGCAGCAGCACCTACCTTGATGACCCGCTAACCAACGGCGACCCGGACGCTGTACTCTCGGTTACTCAGAACTGGAACCCTGGGGGCGGCAGGGGTATCTATAATGATCACTCGATCGCCGTCCTATATGACAAAGACCTACAAAAGTGGACGATCTACAATCGAGACGGCGCGCTGATGCCTGACGGAGCGGCCTTCAACGTCACTGTCTCGGGGGCGCCCCAATAGGCTCGTGGAGGTAGCGATACTCCAGGCCGCAACGCAGAAGCGCAACTTCGGAGAATCCACCTTCCACGCACTCGGGGGAATAGAACTACCCGCCCCATAAATTATCTCGCAAGATGAGTGCCAAAGACACGCCACTTGGGTGTTACTTGAGGCTCTCCGCCAGTTTATGGTGTTATCGTTGTTAACGTGGCGGACTTCTCGTCCTGCAAGTCCATGAGAGTGTGTCTGCGAGGTTTGTTCGTGATCCTAAGGGCCGTTCGTGGTTCGCGCGCTTTGTAAGCGCAAGGCGGTAGTCAATGGAGTTGCCCTGCTCCTGCGGAGCATGCCTTTAAGCACAATGCAGGAGGCTTTGGGACACCCGGCCCACTGACCTCGGCCACAAAAACAAGCGGGCATCCAGCGTCACTGCCTGCCGTTATAATGTCCGTAGAGATGGTTGACCGGAGCGTAATATGGTTGAACGCTGTCACGAATGGGGAAATCGTGAGCCGAGTAAAGCGACTCGCTGGAACTGTTTCAGGCGCGGCGTTGCTGGCCTGCGTCGTTCTCCTAGGAGATAGTGCACTAGCGCAGGAGGCCGAGAGCGTTCAGGTTCGCCTTACGCAGAGCCGCGACTCTGGAGTGAGCGGGACTGCTACGCTTACGAATATCGAAGAGGAGGTAAAGGTCAAATTGAACATGAGGGGCCTGCCAGAGGCGGGTGTGAAGCACATCAACCACATCCACGGCGGTGGGACCTGCGCGGACGATCGGGCCGGCAGAACCGCACCGGTGACCATACCCCTAAGCACCGTGGTAGCCGGCGCTGATGGTACGGGAGCGGCCACCACGATCATCAAAGATGTTACGCTGAATAAGCTCTTCGGAGGCGATCAGGAACGCTACATCCTCTTGCACGCTAAGACCAGAAAAGGCGAGGGAATCCCCCCGGGCATCACTTGCGCGGACCTCGTCCGAACTGCCGGGTCTGGCATAAAAGATTCCGACCTCCCCGGGAGCGGCGGGATACGTCCCGATATATTGCTCGGTATTGCGGCGATCATAGTCTTGGCGCCTATAGCCGGTTTGTTTGCGTTAGGGATTGCGCTTAGAACTCGCTGATGAAGAGCTTGAGGGGAGTGAGCGTTACCAGGAGAATCGCATCGTTAGTTCTAGTGGCCATCGCCTTCGCGATACTTGCCAACGGCTGCAAATCGGGGGAGACCGCCTCTCCTGGAAGCGCTGGCTCTCCGGTTGTCGCCGCGGCTGGCGACATTGCCGACTGCGCTAGCGAGGGCGACGAAGCCACAGCCAGGCTACTCGGGGGCATCAAGGGGACGGTCATCACACTCGGCGACAACGCCTACGAAAACGCAACGCCCGAGGAGTTTGCCGACTGTTACGATCCTACCTGGGGACGGTTCAAGGACCGCACCAGGCCCGCCTCCGGCAACCACGAGTACCACACGCCGCAGGCTAAAGGCTACTTTGACTACTTCGGCGAGGCAGCGGGAGATCCCTCCAAAGGCTACTACTCCTACGAGAGGGGTTCGTGGCACATCGTCGCCCTCAACAGCAACTGCCAGGAGATAGGAGGCTGCGGCGCCGGTTCCCCGCAGGGACGGTGGCTCAAGAACGACCTCGCCGATGACCGATCGAAGTGTACCCTTGCCTACTTTCACTACCCGCTATTCAGTTCCGGGCTGTACCGTCCCGGCATCTCCGGGGTGAAACCGCTGTGGGAGACCCTCTACTCCGCCGGCGCCGACGTGGTGCTCAATGGCCACGATCACAACTACGAGCGCTTCGCGCCGCAGGATCCTGACGGCAAGGCCGACCCCAAGCGCGGTATCCGCGAGTTCGTGGTGGGCACAGGCGGCAAGATCCTCTACACGATAGAGGACCCTATCCCGAACACCGAGAGTTATAACGACGACTCTTACGGCGTCCTGAAGCTCACCCTCCGCCCAGAGAGCTACGACTGGCAATTCTTATCTGCGCAAGGTTCGTCATTCGCCGACGCTGGTAGTTACGAATGCCACTGAGCTTCGCAAATTCGCGCTACCGATAGAGTCGTACACGATAGAAGCTACCTTTAAGGCTAGTCAAATTCTTCGAATAGTATCGTGGCCTGTCCGGCTTACGGTGCGTACTAGAGCAGTTTTCATAACGACTGCAAAGAGAGACGGTACCCACAGTGCGCCAACCAGCCCGCTATGTCTTGGCTGCTTACGGCATCAAGGGCTTGGCCCGTCGCCGCGAGCAAGGCTTCGCGGGTGCGAGCTCCCACTGCGCGCAAGATGCCCTTTATCTTGGAGAAGGCTTCCTCGATGGGGTTGTACTCCGGCGAGTAGGGCGGCAAGAACAAAAGCTCGGCTCCAGCCTCCTCGATGAGGCGTTTGGCGCGCTTGCTCTTGTGTACAGAGAGGTTGTCCATGACGACAATCTGTCCGGCCTTGAGTGTGGGCGCCAGCAAGTGCTCCACGTAGGCCTCGAAGGCGAACCCGTCGGTGGCTCCCTCCACGACCGACGATGGTCTTCAATTTCGACTCGTTCAGTGTGCTGACGTTGTGTACCTGTGTATCTATGTCACGAATTTTCGTGTACCGCGTGGCTCCAGCTTCCCCAAGTTCCAGCACTCGAAATAAACGGCGGAATTTGCGCGATGCGGCATCTCTGTCCTTGGCATACCAAACGAGATAATTGTTTACGTTGTCCAGATACTGTGAGCCAAGTCCAATCGACGTGGGATACGAAATAATTGATATCGCATTGGAATCCCCAAAAACCTCGTCCATTAGCGCTCGGACCCGATGCACATTCTCATCGCCGACCTGGACAAAAATCGAACCGGTCTCGGTGAGTAAATCGCGGCTGACAGTCAGTCGGTCGCGCAGGTAGGTGAGGTACGAGTGAATCCCATTCCGCCACGTATCCCGAAACGCCTTCACTTGCTCCAGCTCGCGGGTGATGTGGTCGACGCTCCCATCCTTCACATCCATACTTGTCGTTGACCACTGGAAGTTGGAGTTGAACTTGATGCCGTAGGGCGGATCGAGGTAGATGCACTGCACCTTGCCGCGCAGGCCCTCGCGCTCGGCCAGGCTCGCCATCACCTGCAGGCTGTCGCCCAGGATCATGCGGTTGGTCCAGTTGACGTCGTGCTGGTAGAACTCGGTCGTGGCATTCTCGTCCGCCAGGCCGTTGAAGTCCGCGAAGAGGTCGGGCTGCGGGTCGGCGGCCTTCTCGGCGGCCTCGGTGCGCCTGAGCAGGTCGTCCACCAGCACCTTGGGGTGGACCTTCTCCTGGATGTAGAGCGGCAGGGCTTGGACCACGAGATCGGATCAGTCCTGCTCGTCCTTGCCACGCCACACGAGCTGCGGGTCCAGGTCCCGGTTGCGCCGCTCGTATGCCACCTGCACCGGGTCCTGCTGCTCTCTGTCCATCACCGACCGGTACTCGGCGGTGGGGATATTCCTGCGCGAAGCCTCCTCGTGACTGAGAGTCTCGACCGTCTTAGATGTTCTGGGTTTCCTCGCCATGAGGTTGTTCCTCACCCTCCTCGTCGAAGGCCAGTTCCAGTTCCGCCACCACTGCGGCGAGCCGTCTGTCCCGCGTCCACATCTGAGTATCTCCGGCCAGGGCCGTAGCGGCCAGCAGGTGGACGTCTATGTATCCGATGCCCCGGCCCATCAAAGCGCGGCGCTCGATGAAGTCCAGGGCCTCTGTGTCCGTCGCGGTCGGCGCGGCGGGCAGGTCGCCGAGCAGCTTGAGAACCTCGCTCCGATTCTTGAGGTTTCCGCAGGCCAACTCGCCGAGCACGAAAGGGTGCATCATCACCCGCCCACCCTCCAGGGACGCAGCCAGCAACGGTTCACCCGAACGCAGATAGTCTATCCAGACAGAGGTATCTACCAGGATCACGCCGACTCGGGACGCCGCCTGGGGACCGGCCGCAACTGCGCCTCGCTGCCGCCGAGCCGGGCCAGTCGCCGCGCGCTTTCGCGTTCGATCAGAGCGCGCAATCCCTCGTGGATCAGGGCGGTTCGTCCTTTTATGCCGGTGATACGCTGGGCTTCGCCAAGCAGTTCGTCGTCCAGGTTGATCGTGGTTCGCACGGTACTCGCCTCCTTTGGTGTGCGTGAAATATACATCATGTGATGCCGATATTTATACACCGACCAAAGCCTGTGGGCTCATCGCTCGTTCATCTCTTCCCGGGTGAACTTGCGCCCGCCGGTGCGGAGCTTGCCACGCAACTCCCAGACTGTCGCCATAGCCCTCTCGGCCTGCTGCTCGCTCCGCGCATAATCGGCCAACCACAACCGGAACTGCTCGTTCAAGGTCGTATGCTCTGTCCGCGCCCGCTCACGAGCCGCCTCGATCAATCCTTCATCGGCGCTCAGCGTGATGTTCTTTATCACTCTAACCTCTCCAACAGATTGTATGGACACGAGCATGGTGTCCACGATGCCCGTGTGTTTCTAAATTCCTACTTCACCATTCCAAATTCAAGAGCGTCGATCATCTGGTCGAACTCGGATTCGATCTGGAAGACCTCGGTGAACTCGGCGAAGGCCCAGCGGCCGTATTGCCCGTGGTTGTTCACACCCGGAATCCAGTATGTCTCCATAGCGGATTTCTTCTCCTTGGCGTCCTCTCGACGGTAGCCTTTGATCTCGACTACCAGGTGCAGTGGATCTTCCTCGCCGTGGCCGTCATCAACCAGCGCGATGAAGTCGGGCACGTACCTGCGCGGCGTCGAGCCGTAACGGTACGGTACCTCCAGGCCCAGGTTGTGGTTCTTGACGTATGCCATAACGCGCGGGTGCGACTCGACCGCGCGGCAGAACTCGGCCTCCCAGTCGCTATCGAGGATAGCCCAGTTGACGTGGCAGCGTCGGGAATCAGTCTCCCATCGATGGGTCTTCGACGTGGTGAAGTTTACGTGCATCGTCGAGCCGGTGGGGTTGTATGGATCGAGCACGGCTTTGATGGGCCGTTCGCCAACGAGCGCGCGCGTAACCCCGGCAGTGATCCGCTCGCAGGCCATGTCCGCCAACTCCTGGTGCATGAGTTGCGCCGGATAGGTGCCGCCCTTGCAGACCAGGCAGGTGTCCAGCCATTGTCGGGTGATCCGTTTGAGCTGGCCGAAGAGGTGCAGCTTGGGTTGTTCTCCGGGGTCGCGCCACTTGGTATAGAGCAGACGCTGCGTGATGTGGAACAGCAACGTGGACCGGCGCAGGTCCCCGGTGTGTACCAGGTTGAGATCGACATCCTCGCCGATGATACCGGCGACCTTGGTAACGGAGGGTCCGACGAGGTCAGGTGTCAGCTCCAGGACGGAGTCGTCTTTGAAATCTGCGGTCAGCCGCTCCTCGGACAATTCCACACAATAGCCTTCGACTCGCGGGAACCGGATCTCGCAGTTGTCGCGCTCGGGACGGACGGCCCTCACCTGGATGGTCTCTCGGGGCGGTTGCGGCGGCGACACCACTGGCTTCGCTGTGAAGTCGAAGGGGATGCCAAGCATGTCGGCGTACTCGACGTTGAACAGGTCTTCTTCGTTGAGGTCGTAGGACTGGCGGCGCAGGGCGCGGCCGATGACCTGCTCGCACAGAAGCTGTGTGCCGAACGCCCGCACGCCGAGCACATGGGTGACGGTGTTGGCGTCCCAGCCCTCGGTGAGCATGGAGACCGACACGACGCAACGAATGGAGTCTCCGAGCCGGTTTTTCTTGCCTACGGTGTTCATAACCTCGCGGAGCAGGTCCTGTTCAGTGATGTTCTCAGCCTGGCGGCGGTCGCCGGTGCGCTCGACGATCTCACGACGGAAACGCTCGATCTCATCGGAGGTCATATCGCGGAAGTTCTTGTCCAGCGCGTCGCCGGATTCGAGCTGCTCGCTGTCGATCAAAAGCGTGCGCGGCCGGCCGAGCTGGTTACCGTGCTCGTCGAAGTTCCGAAAGAGTGGCAGGCGTCCGTTCTCCAGCATCGTCGAGCCATCCTCGTTCTCCCGATGGAACCCGGAGATATAGTCGTACACCAGCTTGGAGGTGGACGTATTGTTGCAGACCACTATGAAGCACGGCGGGACGTCGATCCCGGCCTCAGCCCACAGCCGGTGCGTCTTCTCGTAGTGGCCGTACAGCGCTTCCAACGCCGTCTGGAGTTCCACGGGAATAGCAAGCGGATCGAGGGTCTTGGCTTTGCCCCGGCCCTTCTTGGGCATTCTTGATCTGAGGTGTTTCCACAGTTCTCGAAATTTCGGCATCTCTCCGCCGGGGATATTGTCAGCGACGGGCACGCGCGGCAGCTTGACGATGCCGCACTCGATGGCGTCCATCAGGGAGAAGTCGCTCATCGTCCAGGGAAACAGCGTTCCCTCCGCGTAGCCCGAGCCCCGGAGGAAGAACGGCGTGGCGGACAGGTCGATCACGCGGTTCACGCCGAGCTTGCGGTTGACCGCTTCGAGGCCGGAGATCCAGAGCCGCGCAGCCTCGTTGTTCTTCTTCGCCTCTTCCCTGCCGTCGCCCTTTAAATCCGCCTCATCGTCTCCGCCCGGCTTCTCCCGGTAGCAGTGGTGTGCTTCGTCGTTCAGCGCCATGATGTTCTTCACGCCCATCAGGTCGGGCATCACCCGCTGGATCATCTGTCCCTCGGTTTCGAGGGTGTCCAACTCTTCACCCCGTCCCTGGAGCAACGAACGGCCTCCCTTCGAGAGGTCCATCCGCTCGCGCAGCTTGAAGGCGTGGTAGTTGGTGATGACGATCTTGGCCCGGTCCAGATCCGCCAGCATGTCGCCAGGAACCAGCTCGCGGCTCCCGTAGTAGCTGTCCGGATCGTTGGGCTGAAGCACGCGCAGGCGATCCCGGATGGTGATGCCCGGCGCGACGACCAGGAACCCGCAGGTAAACCTCTTGCTCTGAGGACGGCGGACGGCGTTGATGGTCTGCCAGGCGATCAGCATCGCCATGACCGTGGTCTTGCCGGCGCCGGTCGCCAGCTTCAAGGCCAGACGCATGATCTCCGGGTTCGCGTCGTTGTTGGCGTTTGCGAGGTGGTCGAGAAAATCTCTGCCGGCCTTACCCGCCTGCGGGGCGACCTCGGTAAGCCAGATGGTGGTCTCGACCGCCTCCACCTGGCAAAAGAACGGCCTGATGCCGCTGAACGGGTGATGCCGCCAGTGCTGGAGTAGACGCGCCGTTTCGGGCGTGACGCGCCAATCACTCGGGTTCGGACGGCTTCGCCACTCGTCTACGTGACGACGGAGATTGTTTATTATGGAGGTGGGATCGTACTGCTGGCTCTCCGTCGAGAGTCCCTTGCCTTCGTCGAAAACGAACTGCTGTTCGACGTCCGATCTCCTGCGCCTTCTGGGCTTGAGGATTGGGGTAATGATTCCGCGGATCGCCTGCTCTCGATGATCTTCTGTGTTGGTTGCCCGTCATCAAGCTCCCAGTGACGCGCAGGATACTCGTAAGGAAAGTTCAGGATAGGACGTTCGAAGAATGGGTTGTCGACCGGGTTCACTTCTTATCCTCGTAGCTTCTGTCGCGGGCAGAGAGCAAAGATCCAAGAGATGTTCGAGAATCTCCTCGAACATCTCTTCTCGCGGTTTGGTCAGTAGGCTTTCCAGAGCACGACCGATGCCCGATAGAATTCTCAAGGCATAGACCAGATATAGAGTCTGCCAGGGTTTCCACGAAGCCTTTCCTCCTTTTCCTCTTCGCTTCCCTAAAGCGGAAGTCAATGAAGTTGACCCATACCGCGATGCTTGCCCCTTCAAGCATGAGGCGGGAAGCCGCTCGACAACCAGCACTCTGGCCTCAGAGTCAGAAACCAGTGGGGGTCCAATGTCATTGCACACCGCTATAGAGTAACGCCAGCAATAACCGGATCATGTGCTTGGGTCAGGGAGTACCCAGACCCCGGCCCTTCCTCTGCCCTATTCACTCACCTTCCGAGAAATTTCTCGGAAACTCACGAAGCACTAGTGTAACGCCAAAAAGGGACCGGAAGCATCCGCCTCCGATGATAGAATATTTCCGGGACGCCCGTTCCAATGGCTCCGCCGAACCATCCCCTCCACGGACGGCGGGCTCCCTTGAAAATGCCGATTTCCCGTGACCCCGATTCTCGGCAACTAGGCTTCCGGTGTACGGAGTTCTCGGAAGTTCGTAACACCTAGCAGCACACAAGCAACCGCAAAGATAGTCCATTTGGGGGATACACCTGCCCCGATAGGGGAGTATGGTACGAGTGTTACTGATAAAGGGACGCCGTGAGGCCAGCCTTACTACACTCCTCACCCCGCCCCCCTGAAGGAAGGCGGCTCTCCTTATGAGACGCATCATCGTTGCGCTTATGCTGACTGCCTTGGTGGTGTTTGCTGTGGCCGGGGCCGCGGTGGTGCTGGTCGCACCCACGCCGGCGATGGCCGAGTTTCCCGGGGATAACGGTCGCATAGCGTTCATGCGCCAGGACGCAGACGGCTTCTGGCAGACCTGGGTCGCCAACAAGGACCTCTCTAACCGCACGAAGTTGACGAGCAAATCGGCGGACAGCGGCTGGGCGGTCTGGAAGCCCGGAGGTGCGAAACTGGCCTTCGATAGCAATCGCGCCGATCCCGATCCCACCGATTCGGACGCTATCAACGACATCTTCAAGATGAACCCCGACGGGACGGGGATCGTCAAGCTGACCCACTCCGATTCCTTCAGCTCGGACGCGGGCTGGTCCCCCGACGGCTCGAAGATCGCCTTCGCCTCCGACCGCCGCAACGGCGCGGGGAGGCAGGAGATCTTCGTGATGGACGCCGACGGTAGCCACGTCCGTCGCGTGAGCACGCTTCCCGAGGCGGCGCTGTACGACCTCGCGCCCCGATTCTCTCCCAACGGAAAGCAGCTCGTGTTCACCCGCTACCGGACCGATCCCGGAACGTCGGCGCTGTTCACGGTGCGCGTCGACGGAAGCGGCTTAAGGCAGCTGACGCCCTGGGGCAACGGCGCCGGCGACGCGGACTGGTCGCCCGGCGGCAAGAAGCTCGTGTTCGAGGCCTACCCCAACAAGGGGTGCTTCGGCGAAATCTACACGGTCGAAGCCGACGGCCAGCACCTCACCAACATCACCGACAACCGCTGCCGCAGTGGGTCGGCCGACCCCGTCTGGTCCCCGAACGGGAAGAAGATCCTGTTCATGTCGGCGCACGCCTTCAGCGGCGGATTCGGCTTCGGCCTGGCGACGATGAACCCCGACGGCAGCGCACGCCACTTCATCCTCCCCAACCCGAAGGAGATGCACCAGCCCGACTGGGAGTCGGTTCCCTAGTCAGGCGCAAGATAAGGTTAAGGAGGGCCGGGGTCTCTATCTCGGCTCTCCTTTTTGGGCTTATTCACCCGATTACCTAGAAGGTGGCTTCTCGGCAGTCAGTGTACAGGATATTGTATAAGAAGTGCTATCCGAACTATTAGAGCCTGATCTGGACCCACACGGAAAAGGAAGCGACCACACTACCTTGTGGTGCCGAATAAAGATTCGTAAAGGTGCATGTCCTCCACCGGCGTTCGCAGAGGCAAAATCGTACGGAGACCCGCGAGAGGTTTTAGCCGGTTCGCCGCCCGGCTATCCGACCTGAAACCGACTCGAAAGCCCGGTGCTCCGTCGCGTCGTCCAAGGGCTCCAACTCGAAAGCGTCATCCACCCGGCGCAGGGCGCCCAGGATGAGCTGGTCGGTTAGCCAGGGATTCTTGGGTAGCAAGGAGCCGTGGAGGTAGGTGCCGTAGGCGTTGAGTCGTCGCGCGCCCTCGGTGCCGTCCTCGCCGTTGTTGCCGTGGCCGATGACGAGTTCTCCCAGAGGCTCGGTGTCGCCGAGGCGGGTGCGGCCCCCGTGGTTCTCGAAGCCGACGACCTCGCGCACTTCTCTCGTCTCCGGTGCACGGACGCGGACGAGGACGTTGCCGATGAGACGTTCCTCGTCCGGCTTGCGCGGCTCGGTGTGGAGGTCGAAGATCCCGACGCCGGGCAGCTTCTCGCCGTCGGGGGTCTCGTATGAGTGGCCCATTAGCTGGTAGCCGCCGCAGACGCCGAGCACCACGCCACCGTCCTCGACGATGGCCCGCAGGTCAGCGCCCTTTGAGCCGGAGAGGTCGTCCGCCAGCAGCGCCTGCTCCCTGTCCTGCCCACCCCCGAAGAGGAAGATGTCGCAGCCGGTTGGTTTGACCCTCTCGCCGAGGCCAACGTCCACGACCTCCACGGGGATGCCGCGCCACTCGCAGCGTTTCTTGATGGAGATCACGTTCCCCCGGTCCCCGTAGAGGTTCATCATGTCAGCGTACAGGTGGTGGATAGTGAGTTTCATCTGTCCTCCCAAAATGGATGCGTGTAGCCCAGTTCGCTTAAAGTTTTGCGGATCTCCAGCATCGCCGTGTACGTCGGCAGGACGTAGAGCGTCTGCCCCGGCGGGGTGGCTTCTAGGGCGGCTTTTATGGCCTCTGTGCGGTCGGGGATGACATCGCCTACGGGCAGGTCAGCGTACTTGAGTCTCACGGCCATGTCACCAGCCCGGATGCCACTGACGGTAAACGGATATATGCCATCCGTTATGCCTTCGGAGCGGGCTTCGGCGAGCATCTCGAAGTCCACGTCCCACAGCCAGGAGACGTCGCGGCCGTCGGCGTGGTTGTCGTTTATGGCGATGAGGACGTGTTTCGCGTCGGCGCCGGTGACGAAGGTGCGTAGGATCTCGTTGAACCCAACCGGGTTCTTGATGAGGAGCAGGAACGCCTCCCTGTCACCCGCCTGCACCCGCTCCACCCGCCCGAACGCTCCGCCGAACTCACGCAGGCCGCGCGAAATATCTTCGAGTCCCACCC
The DNA here is from genome assembly GCA_013812245.1 of Rubrobacter sp. Classification (GTDB taxonomy): domain Bacteria; phylum Actinomycetota; class Rubrobacteria; order Rubrobacterales; family Rubrobacteraceae; genus JACDGB01. The sequence continues at coordinate 495 of JACCTS010000504.1, read as the reverse complement.
CGGCTTCGGAGGCGACAGCCGCCGCCGCGAGGGCGTTGTAGACGTTGTACAGTCCGGGCAGTTTGATCCTGACCTCCGACGAGCCCACCGGCGTATCGAGGTGAAAGTCCGTACCCCGCGCCCCATCGAAGCGCACCCGGCTCGCGCGGTAGCTGAGATCCGGCCTCCTGAAATCGCAGTTCGTACACCCGTAGACGCCGACGTGGCCCATGTAGACGATCTCGTAGACGAGGGGCGTGCCGCAGATCGGGCAGTCCTTGGAGTCGGCAACGTGCTGGAGACGGCCGGTATTGAGCATCGGCTCGTCCACGCCGTAGTAGACGGGATTCACCGCCGACCGGCCGAGGCTGGCGACGAGGGGATCGTCCGCGTTCAGGACCACGGCCCCATCAGTCGGAAGGTCTCCAAACGCCGAGGCGATAACCTTTCCGGTGTAGGCGAGTTCGCCGTAGCGGTCGAGCTGATCCCTGAACAGGTTGAGGACGGCGAGGATCT
>JACCTS010000478.1 GCA_013812245.1 Rubrobacter sp. | reverse complement strand
GAACCATACGCGAAAACAGGTGACCGGCACAATCCCACAAACGGATGATTTTGCTGCTACAAAGCGATTACTTTCAGTTCCAATCCGCTCCCCGATTCTCTTCGAGCCGGACATCCCTCGCCATCTGGGCGTCGTGGTTACGGTTGCCGAAGGATGCTACGCTCACGTATACGATGTTGCCGTGCGGGTGATGCGGTTGCCTCGGGGAGGCCTTTACCCTGCCGGGCCGGAACGTTCGAGGTTGAGCGCGAGGAGGTTGGCGAGCACGTCCTCGTCCGGCGGCCAGCAGGGCCAGTGCCAGCACGAACTCTCCCAGACCCACCCCGTTACATCCCCACTGAAGGCCGAATAGTTCAAGGCATACGCAAGGCGGGGTGATCCAGGACCATCCGCCGCGTGGATTTGTGCGGAATCCAGTTGAAGACTTCGAGTCTATCTGTTCGAGAGTCGAGAAAAACCACATCTCGACCCCGAATCCACCAACGTGGCGAACCCTTCACCCGGATTCCGTATCATCCCGAACCTTCCGCCACCCGGCCTCCCGGCGAACCGCTTCCGGTGGAAGCCCGGCGAGGCCGCCAGCCGGTGGAGAAGCGAAAGAGGGCCCGTCTCCCGGCGGACCCTCTCCGAACTTCGGGTTTGTTGCCGTTGCTAGAGTTGGCCTCTCAATGCCCCGGCCGGGTAAATCACGTTGTGGACGTTGACGTAGTAGTTCGAGGGGTTCTTCAGGATCTCCTTGATCAGGGCGCGGTCGGCGTCGACGCAACCGCTGGAAGAGCCGTCGGTGGGCGGCTCGAGCCCTACAACGACAGGACCGGCCGACTCCGCGGGCCCAACGTGGATGTGGGCCATAGTGGCCGGCTCAATATCCGAGACGGTGAGGCTGTAGCAGATCTGCTCCAGCCCGGGGTTGAGCCTGAGCGTGGCGGTCCCGCTGCCGTCGGGGTCTCCCGGTCCTGGAAATTCCTCTTCCCCGTTCAGGTCGGTGGACAGCGTCCGGCCTCCGTTCGCCCCCATCACCGGCGCGGCGAGTACCAGCGCACCCAGCGCCATCACCGCCAGCATCAACACAAACTTCCGCATTCACGCACCTCCGTGCTATCGCCTAATCTTTAATGAACCATACGCAGCATGAGCCTAACCCGGATCACACGCCCCGGGAACCCGCCGCCGGAGACACTCGCTATCCGGCCTCCCCCGACGACCGCTCCAGGTTGAGGTATCGGTGTCGAGTCGCGTCTGGCGTGCGAAAATAGAAATGGAGGTGCGATGATGCAGGCTGAAATAGATGGCGCGCTCATGGCGAAGCTTCGGGAGCTGGCCGAAGAGCAGGGTCGCACGGAGCGCGAGGTACTCGACGAGGCCGTCCGGCACTATCTGGAGCGAAGTGACCCGCGACGTTTCGAGGAACTGCTTGAGAGAATGTCCTCCCGCTTCGACCTGAGCGAGGACGAGGCGGAGAAGGTCGCCTACGAGGAATTACACGCCATGAGGCGCGAAAGAAAGGCCAAGCGGTAACCCGCCGCGTCGTCCTGGACCCCGGCGTACTCGTCAGCGCGGCGATCTCCCGGGGACCCCCACACCGTTTGCTCATCCTCTGGGTGCGGGGACGTTTCGAGTTGGTCGTCTCCCATCGTCTCCTCCACGAACTGGAGACCGTGCTGATGCGCGCCCGGTTCCGGCGCAGGCTCTCCTACGAGGAGGTCCTCGAGTACGTTTTGTGGCTCAGGGAGCGAGGCATCCTAGCGGATGAGGGAGAAGAGATACCGTCGTTCACCGCCGACCCCGACGATGATTACTTGATCTCACTGGCGAACGCCTCTGCATCCGACACGGTGGTCAGCAGCGACAGGCATTTGCTGGAGGCGGAAGGCGAGGACTTGCCCGACGTATCGTGTCCGGCGGAATTCCTGAAGCGCGTCCGCCGCTAAACCCACCTTCTACCCGTCCGATCGCTCCAGGTTGAGGGCGAGCAGGTTCTTTAGGATCTCCTCGTCGGAGATGCCTTCCGGCCAGCCGTAGGCGGCGAACACCGCCCGATCCAGCACCGCGTGCGCGTTCGCCAGCC
>JACCTS010000519.1 GCA_013812245.1 Rubrobacter sp. | reverse complement strand
TCGAGCGCCTCCTGCACCTCGGTATCCACGACTTCGGTGTACGGTCCGATCATGCTCTACCTCCGCTTCGCGCCTTGAATGTTGTCACGTAGATTACGGGAGAACGTCACCGGAGTCCTTCGCGCGTTGGGGTTTTGTGAAGCGAGTCTCGCATCCCACGCCTCCCGGCTGAACGTTGGGCGTGAGTATAGACGCTGACGGTTTGGCCCTCAAACCCTCGCATGACGGGCCGGCATATCCCTCAGTCGAAGTCGTAGTCGAGCGTGAACGTGTGCCCGCCATCCGGCTCGGCCGATATCCGGGCCTCGCCCCGTAGTCCTCGCAGATCTCCGGTCGCGGAGTCCGGCACCACGTATAGGGTCGATGATTGCTCCCCACGAGGCCCGTCGGAGCGCGCGCTGTGGTGGAGGACGAAGCTCCCCTGCCGGCCATGGACACTGCCGACGACGCGCTCGAAGCCCACGTAGGCCGCCGAGCCTTCTTCAGAGCCATAGGCCATGAGCAACTCGGCACTGCTCTCGCCCGCTACATCGCCCCGAAAAGTTTTGGCAAGGCGCGTGCGAGCCAGATTCGCACCCTCCCGCTCGTCGTACATTTCCTCCTCCCAGCTCTCGATCTCGAATACGCTCATCGCGTGCATGCCCGTACCTCCTCGTACCCGTCGCGGTCGCGCCAGCGTGCCGCAAGTCTACGGGACCGCCACCCGTTCCCAAGCAGGAATACAGAGGTCAGCTCGAACCGTGTGTCGAGTAACACTCTGGGCGCGGCTTCGGGGAATCTCAGGGGTATATCTTCTTCTGCTCGCTCAGCATCGCCACGTACTTCTCGATGCGGCGCGCTCGCGTCTCGGGTTTCTTGGCGTCCTGGATCCTGTGCAGGATCGCGTACCTGTTTCTGCTATCTAGAGTTGCGAAGAACTCGCGAGCGCCCTCGTTCTTCTCCAGTTCCTTACGCAGGTCGTCCGGCGCCGTCGCCTTGCTCTGCGGTTCGTATGCAGCGTCCCACCGGCCGTCGGCTTTAGCCCGCTCGACCTCCCGTAGGCCTGCAGGCTTCATCTCACCCGCTTCGATGAGCTTTGTGACCTTGCCGCAGTTGACCTTCGACCACTTGCTCCTCGGTTTACGGGGGGTGAACCGCTGCAAAAAGAACCGCTCGTCGAAGCCGCTTCTCTGGCTATCGATCCAGCCGTAGCACAGGGCAACATCGAGGGCCTCCGCGAAGGTGACGGTCTCGATGCCCGATCCCTTCTTGGCGATCTTGAGCCACAGCCCGTCCGAAGCGGCATGGTGTTCTTCGAGCCACACCTCCCACGTTCCGCGAGAAGCGAATGGGATTATCGGCAGGTCCGGCCTGGTGGTCAATGGCATCTCCTTTCACCGCCGTCCGAGGAGAGCGGCTTGTCCCCTCTCCATTCAGGCTACAAGACCATGCCGAAAGTCTACGGGGTTGCCGCCCGTTCCCAAGAGGGATTCAACGCTCCAGGTCATCGGCCAGCCGCCGGAGACGCTCCTCCGTCAGCTCCGCAGAGGATCTGAGTAGTTCGATCTTTCCATCCGAAAGGTCCACGACGGCTGATGCTTTGCCACTTCCGGGCTCTCCATCCAGGATAAGTTCCGCCTCGTCGGATACCCGAGGGTCTACCTCTCCGAGGCTCGACGGGGCGGGTTCGCCCGAGAGGTTGGCGCTCGTCGCATAGAAGGGTTCGCCGTAGACAGCGAGCAAGTCTTGCACGGTCGCGTGGTCCGGCACCCGCACCCCGACCGTGCCGTCCTCCGGTGCGTCGAGCACCAGGGTGAGCGGCCCCGGCCAGTAGAGGTCCGCCAGCCTCCGCGCGAGCGGGGGTGCGTTCCGCGCGAGAGCGAACGCTTCTTCCGAAGACGCGCAGAGAAAGGCGATGGCCTTGTTCGTGTCCCGACCCTTGATCTTACGTATGCGGGGAAGGCCGGCTTCCGAGGAGACGAGCCCGACGACCGTCTCCGTTGGAACCAGAATGACCCTGCCGTCGCGCAGCACGCCGGCCGCTTGTTCGGGAGAAGCATTCCTCATCGTCGCCACCGCAGCAGCGCAGATCTCGGCGTTCCCGCGAGATCCGGCCTGATACCGAGCGGCACGAACCCCGTTTCCCGGCCGAGTTCCAGGACGGCTTCGGCCTGTCCGTCGCCTACCTCCAGCACAACGTCCGCCTCATGCGTTAGCAGCGGCGGCGCTTCGGCGAAGATGCGCCGGTAGAAAAGCAGGTCGTCGCCCTCGCTGAAGAGCGCCGTGTGCGGGTCCCACTCGCGGACCTCCGGCGTGAGTCTCTCCTTCTCATCCCGCCCCACGTAGGGCGGGTTCGAGACCAGCATTTCGACCTTTCCGCGCAACCCGTCGAGTCCCGCGACGACGTCGGACTGGTGAAACTCGACCGTAGTTCCGTTCTTCCGGGCGTTACGACGCGCGACATCCAGCGCCTCCTCCGAGATGTCCGTAGCGTGGACCTCACACGCCGGGCGTTCCTGGGCGATGGCGATGGCAATTGCGCCGGAACCAGTCCCGATGTCGAGGACGACGGGAGGTTCGGGGCGGGTGTCGATCAACTCCAGGGCAACGTTCACGACGCTCTCGGTGTCAGGACGGGGGATCAGGGTGCTTTCGTCGAGATCAAGCTTCAGGTTCCGAAAATAAGCGTGGCCGAGGATACGCTGCACGGGCTCGCGCCGGATGCGGCGCTGAACCCAGGCTTCGTAGCGCTTCGCCTGGTCAGCGGTGAACGGCTCCTCCCGGAAGGTCAGATCTCCCCTCCTCACATCTAGCAACTCCGAAAGCAACACCTCGGCAGAGGCAACAGGTTCGGGGACTCCGGCTTTCTCCATCCGCGATGCGGCGTCGCGCGCAGCCTGCCTGGCACTGACGGCGCCGGTTCGCACTCGCCAACCTCGCTAGCTGGGCGTGCTGGCGGCCTCGGCGGCGAGCTTCTCGGCCCGCTCGGCGGCGGCGAGCGCGTGGGTAAATTCCGCGAGATCCCCGCCCAGCACGGACTCCATGTTGTGGGAAGTCAGGCCGACGCGGTGATCGGTGATGCGGCCCTGCGGGAAGTTGTACGTGCGAACCTTCGCCGAGCGGTCGCCTGTTCCAACCTGCGCCTGCCGCAACGCGCCCTCCTCCGCCGCCCGCTCCTGCATCTGGCGTTCGAGCAGACGCGAACGCAGAATCCTCATCGCCTGCTCCTTGTTCTGGAGCTGGCTCTTCTCGTTCTGGCACGTCACCACTAGGCCCGTTGGCTTGTGCGTGATCCTGACCGCCGAGTCCGTTGTGTTCACGCTCTGCCCGCCGGGTCCGCTGGAACGATAGACGTCTATCTCGAGGTCACCCTGGTTGATCTCCACCTCTACGTCCTCGGCCTCGGGAAGAACGGCGACGGTGGCGGTAGACGTGTGGATACGTCCCTGGCTCTCCGTTTTGGGGACACGCTGGACGCGATGAGTACCACCCTCGTGCTTGAAGATGGAATAAGCGCCGTCACCCTCGACCTCCAGGGAAACCTCACGGTATCCGCCGACCTCGGCGGGGCTGGAGGCCAGGTTCCGGTGCTTGAAACCGAGGCGGTCGGCGTAGCGCGAGTACATGTCGTGGAGTTCTCCCGCGAAGAGCGCGGCCTCGTCGCCACCGGTGCCGGCCCGGATCTCCAGGATCACATCCTTGTCGTCGTTCGGGTCACGGTCTATTAGCTCGGCCCGGATCTTCTCCGCGAGCTCTCCAGCGCGCTCCTCCGCCGCCCGTGCCTCGGCCGTATAGAATTCCCGCTCTTCACCGGACTCGGCCGTGGGTAGCAGCTCCCGCGCCTCACGCTCCTCTTCAAGTGCGTCGAGAAGCTCCTGGCAGAGATCCGCGCCGCGTTTCAGGCGCGCGTGCTCCTTCGCCACGTCCCTGTAGCGATTCTGGTCCGAGTATATGTCCGGGTCGGAGAGTTCCTCGGTCAACGCCCGGTAGCGTCCTAGCGTCTCCTCCGCCAGCTTTACAATCTGTTCGTCCAAACTCAGATCACCAGCTTGTTCGTGGCCTCATCCGGCTTGAGGCTGGCCTCTTCCTCCATCGAAAGCACTTTCTTCAGCGACGCCATCGCCACCTCGACCATGTCGTCCGAAGGCTCCCGCGTCGTCAACTTCTGCATCTGCAAGCCCGGCCATACCAGAGCCCGGACCACGGGATTATCCTGATTCCGGGCGCTCCACATGATGAACTCGAAGGCCAGGCCAGCCACCAGCGGAATGACGAACACTCGGCTCAAAAGCATGTAGAGCCACCCTTCGACGCCGAGCAAGGAGAAGGCGAGGATGCTCAAAACCAGCACGTAGAGCACGAAGCTCGTCCCGCAGCGCACGTGGCTCGTGTCCAGCTTGCGGGCGTTCTTGGGGATCAACTCCTCGCCCCGCTCGTAGACCTTGATCGCCTTGTGCTCCGCGCCGTGGTAGCCGAAGAAGCGTTTGATGTCCTTGCTGAGTAACGTGATCCCTAGAAGATACACGACGAAGATCCCGATCCTCAACACGCCCTCAACCAGGTTGAAGAGGATTGGGTTCTCGATGCTATCGCCTAGCAAAGCGCCGATCCCCTTCGTCCCGAGAACCGGGGCGGCGAGGAACAGCAAGAACGCCAGCCCGAGCCCGAAGACGAGGGTGATGGCGATCTCCTTCTTGGATAGGTTCTCCTCCTCACCGAGGGCGATGTTGGTCGAGAGGGCCAGCGCCTTCATGCCGAGCCAGAGCGTCTCGCCCAGGGAGAGGGCGCCGCGGAGGATGGGCAGCCGGAAGAGCCGGTTCTTGCGGGTGATCGAACGGAACCGTTCCGCCCGCAAATCCATGTCGCCCGCGGGCGTCCTGACCGCCATCCCCCAGAAGTTGGGGGATCGCATGAGGACGCCTTCCATTATCGCCTGCCCACCGACCCGCATACGCGATTCCTTACTTGTTACCCTGGCGGGCCATACGGTTCCTGAACCGCTGTACCCGTCCTCCGGTGTCCACGATGCGCTGCTTGCCCGTATAGAACGGGTGGCAGTTCGAGCAGATGTCCACGGTGATGGCATCTCCCGCCGTCGAGCGGGTATCGAAGTCGGTGCCACAGCCGGTGCAGTGCACGTGCGTCGTGGTGTACTCAGGATGAATATCCGTCTTCACAAAGACCTCCGTCTTCCTTAAATCGCCGTCCCCGTAAGTGTATTACTCTTGTCCAGGGAAGCGGCGGGACGGCCTGCGGAGACCACAAGGCCGTCCCGGTTTTCACGTTGCGCTATCCGCGAACGCGCTGGAGCTCGCGCAGGAACTCGGCGTTGGTGCGGGTCTCCTTGAGCTTCTGTATGAGGAGCTCTATCTTCTGCCCGGTATCCAGGGCGTTGAGGATGCTGCGTACCTGCCAGACCCTCTGCGCTTCGGCGCTATCCATCAAGAGCTCCTCCTTGCGGGTGGAGGAGTCTTCGATGTTGATGGCCGGGTAGGTCCGACGGTTTGCCAACTTCCGGTCGAGCCGGAGTTCCATGTTGCCGGTGCCCTTGAACTCCTCGAAGATCACCTCGTCCATCCGGCTGCCGGTCTCCACCAGCGCCGTCGCCAGGACGGTCAGGGAGCCGCCGTGCTCGATATTCCTGGCCGCCCCGAAGAATTTCTTGGGCGGGTACAGGGCCGCCGAGTCCACGCCACCGGAGAGGATACGTCCGCTGGCCGGGGCCGCCAGGTTGTAAGCCCGCGAGAGGCGAGTGATGCCGTCGAGCAGTACGACCACGTCCTCGCCCTCTTCCACGAGCCGCTTCACACGCTCCAAGACCAGTTCGGCGACGGCGATGTGATTTTCGGCGGGCTGGTCGAAGGTAGAGGCGATCACCTCGGCCTCGGGGATGCTGCGCTGCCAGTCGGTGACCTCCTCCGGGCGCTCGTCCGCCAGGAGGACCATCAGCTTCACCTCGGGGTAGTTAGAGGCGATGGAACGCGCGATCTGCTGCATGATCGTCGTCTTGCCGGCCTTCGGCGGGGAAACGATCATACCTCGCTGCCCCTTGCCGATGGGCGCGACGAGGTCTATGACCCTCGACGCGATGTCGTTGGGCATCCACTCCAGGCGCAGACGCTCGTTCGGGTAGAGCGGCGTCAGGTCGTCGAAGTTCGGGCGGCGGCGGCCCTTCTGCGGCTCGACGCCGTTGACCTCCTCGATGCGCACCAGCGCCGGATACTTCTCGCCATCGCGGGCCGGCCGGATCTGTCCGACGATGTAGTCCCCGCGCCGCAGGTTGAAACGCTTGATCTGGCTGGTCGAGACGTATACGTCGCCCTTGCTCTGGCTATACCCTCCGGTCCGCAGGAACCCGAACCCGTCGGGCAGCACGTCCAGAATACCGCTCTGCTCGTTGCCGTCCCGATCCTGCCGATCCGGGCGGTCCTGCCGCTCCTGACGACGGCGAGGCTCAGGCCGCTGCTCCCGGCGGCGCTCGGGCGGCGCTTCCTGCACCCCGGCGCTGTTCGCGCCGGTGGCGATGGCGTCGTCGTTGGTCTCGGGCTCCGTGGCGGTGGGGGCTTCGGTAGTGCCGTTCGTCACGGGCGTCTCCACGGTCTTCTCCGCAGCGACGGCCGCGCCGTTGCCCTGGGAAGCCTGCTGGCCCGCAGCCTGCTCCGTGGCGACCTTGTAGATCATCTCGGCCAGTTCCGGCTTGCGGTATTTGCGGTACTGCTGAATACCAAGCTGGGAGGCGATCTGGTGCAGGTCACTCAGACGCTTGCGTTCGAGGGTGGCTAACTCGGTCATGCTTCTCTACCTTTCTCGTATACCAATGTACGGGTATCGTTCATCACGGAAATTTCTCAAAGCTGGAAGCCGTGCAGCCCGGCTCCGGGCTCCAGGGCGTGGATGGTATCTATGAATCTTACCATACGGGGCTCGGCTGCCATGACGATGGTGTGCGTCCGGCCCCCGCCCCGGAAGTAACCGACCCCCTTCAAGGTCTCTCCCGGCGTGATACCGGTTGCCGCGAACACCACGTCGTCGCCCCGGATCAAATCGTCCAGCGTTAGCTTCTTCTCCGGGTCCTCCAGCCCATTCTCCTTGAGCTTCTCGACCTGTGAGCGCTGAGTCGGCCACATCTTGGCCTGCATCTCGCCCCCGAGGCACTTGATGGCCGCCGCCGCGAGTACCCCCTCCGGAGCGCCGCCGATCCCGATCACGGCGTGCAACTCGGACCCGTTGCCTACGGCTATCGCGGGCGTGAGGTCGCCTTCGGACCGGATCTGGATGCGCGCCCCGGTCTCCCGGATCTCCTCGATCAGGTTCTCGTGCCGCTCCCGGTCGAGCACGGCGACGGTGATCTCCTCAGGCCGGCGCTTGATAGCCTCTGCGATGGCCCGGACGTTCTCCCCGACGGGCGCGTCTATGTCGATCGTGCCCTTCGCCC
>JACCTS010000445.1 GCA_013812245.1 Rubrobacter sp. | reverse complement strand
CCGAAGACCTCGATGCGAACAGTACGAACACGATCACCCACAGCGCGCCACCCACCATGGCGGCCAGCCCGCCCCAGCGGGCGAGTCTCGAAGCCGACAAGAGAGCAACCCCCTTTCTAGTAACCGTCGCTACAGAAGTATGATGCCACCCGATGAAGTCCTGTGCATCCCCATAAGCTTCGAAGCTTATTCACCCTGTTGCCTGGAAGGCCTTTTCTCGGCAACTAGGCTTCCGGTGAACGGAGTTCTCGGAAGTTCGCGGCGGAGATGGCATCGGACATCGGTAGCTGGCATCATACTTACAAGCGGCTCCACACAAGCGAAGTAGAAGGTGATGGAAATGTTCGGAGCACCACGGGCGCAGCCCACCCTGGGAGCGCAGATGGATCTTGGGCGAGCGGTGGCCTCCCTGGGATGGGTGGCCTTCGGGGCGTTGGCGGTGGGCGTGGCTACGCGCTCCCTCTGGCGAGGCAGCCATGTGCCATCCAACGGCCAAGAGCTAGACACTCAAGAGCCAGAGACTCAAGAGCCAGACGTGTTGCTAGACGTCTCCGAGCTCGAGGTCGATAGGATCAGCCTGGAGGTCAATGACCTAAGGGCCCACGTCTCGATCCTGGTGGAGTTGGCCAATCTGTTGAACCTCTCGGTGGGCGTCGATGCGAGGCTCGACCAGGTCAAGCTGGAGATAGAGGGCGTGGAGGCGGACGTGCTCCTCAAGGTGCGCCTCAAGCACATCCGTGCCATCCTGGAGAAGGCCCTCGATACCATAGGCGAAAACCCCGAGATCTTGCGCATCCTGGCCCGCTCGCTCAGCCGGGTGGTGAGGGAGTCCCTGGAAGAGAGCCTCGCCACGCTCGATTCCGCCTTGGAGGGTCTAGAGGTGGGCGACACGGTGGACGAGGCGCTCAGGGGGAGGCTCCAGGGGGTTCGCGACGCCCTAGAGGACGTATTGGAGCGCTCCGAAGGAGGAGTGGAAGAAGCGTCTCAGACGGCGCTTGGCGAGGGCCAGGGCGGCGACGCGACGGCGTCTCCGTAGAGGCTGGTCCGGCTTCACACGCAGGCACTTAGATCGGGCGTTGACGGGTCACGCTAGAGGATCCACTCCGGGTTCCCTATTCACCCGAGTACATGGAAGGGACCTTCTCGGAGGTGCGTGCTATGCTGGGGTGGCGGTTGTCGGCGGACGTTCAAGGCGCAGCGTAAGAGCTCGCGCGAAGGAGCCGAGAGCGTGTTCTTTCTCCCTTGGTGGATACTCTTGGCGTGCCTTGCAGGGAGTGCCTTCGCGACCTATCTCCTGCTCAAGCGTACGCAGGTGGGCGACTCTCCGTGGACGATCTTTCCGCTGACGGCCGCCCTGGCCCCGGTGGTGCTGGCGGGGGCGGTGGTCGCGGCGATCGTATTCTCGACGCTTCTCTCTGCGCTGTTGGAGGATCAGCCAAGTGTGCCCTCCGAAAGCACTGGTGCTGAGAGCACCTTCGAGAGCACCTTCGAGCGCACGGTTCCCTCCACGACTACTATTCGGTCCACCTCCCCTAGCGCATCGCCTAGCGCATCGCCTACCGCATCGCCCTCGGCTTCCTCCTCGGCTTCGCCCGCACCCTAGAAAGGAACGTGAAAGCTACTCCCCTCTCGTCATACCGCGCCCCGGCCCTCTGTGTGCGTCGGAGCACCGCTCCCGAACGAGGCCCTCCGACTTCCGCTTCTCTTAGCGGCCTTCTTGCGCTGCCTGCAGGACCTCATCGGGATCGTTGCAGCGTTGGGCGCTCGCGTTTCTGATCCGCTCTACCAGTTTTTGCTGGGCGTCGTTGCGCTCGGCGGCTCGGCGGTTTGAGGCCACCCGGCTGACATGGCGCTCCTGCGTCTGGACTTCGAGAACCGCCTCGGCGGTGAAGGACTCTACGGCCATCCAGCGTTTCCGATTTTCGTGGACAACCACGCGGCCGTAAGAGGTCTACTCCAGGCGTGCTCCATACAGGTCGCCAAACAGCGCGGCTGGCTCGGTTCGAGCACCACGTAGACGGTGCGTTAGACGACACCGAGCAGGTTTCTCTAATTCGATTTTTCGAGGCAATTTCAGAGTACCTCCGAGCGGCGCTGAAAAAGTAACCGTATGGACGGGCAAGTAACCGTATGGACACCGTAAAAGATTTCCGAGCCAAGACCTGGAGGAGCACCCGTGGGCGAGCTAGAAAAACAGGGGGCAGGAGAAGATATTTCCGGCGGCCGCCCGCTCGATCAGCGTCGGAGGCTCCCCTGTTCGTTGTCGCTCCATATCCCGATGTTACCCTCCCAAAGAAGCCTTCAGGATACAGCGTGTGTCGAGTGTGCCTGCTCCCAGATGCTATTCACCCAACTGCCTAGAAGGGTCTTTCTCGGAAGTTTGAATACTGGATCTTGCATAGATCGACGCCCGAGTGACCTGCGGGACACGCCATCCGCCTCCGGAACGCTACGGGCCGAATACAAGATATTGTGGTGTCGGCTAAAGATGCGAAACCATGCATAAGATCCGGGGAGACACCGCGCAAGAGAGAGTCTACGCGGGGTTTGTAGCGAGGTTTGATCCGACATCCAGGTGACAGCGTCGGTGCAAGAAGCCATCCTTGCCCAGAAGTATAACCCCGGTTATACTTGGGAGCGTGAAGACGGCGGTTTCGATCCCGGATGGGCTCTTCGAGTCGGCGGAGGGTTTTGCCAAGCGGCGGGGGATGTCGCGCAGCGAGCTCTACGCGAAGGCGCTCGACGCCTACCTCGCCGAGCACAAGGCGGAGGGCATAACCGAGCGCCTCGATGCCGTCTACGCGGGGGAACGCGCGGAGGAGAGCCGCCTGGACCCTCTCCTGGAACGGATGCAGGCCGACTCCTTGGCGGCGGAAGACGGTTGGTGAGCGGCCGCCCGGATGCCGGCGTAGGGGTGGAGGAGGTCGTGCGGCGTGGGGAGGTCCGGTGGGCGTCGATGCGGGAGCCGGTGGGCTCGGAACCCGGGCGGCGCAGGCCGGTCCTCGTGATCTCCTCCGACGATTTCAACCGCAGCCGCATCCGCACGGTGCTCGTGGCGGCCATGACCGGCAACCTCGGGCTGTCCGAGGCCCCGGGCAATGTGCTCGTGGAAGCCGTGGAAAGCGGTTTGCCGAGAGATTCGGTCGTCAACGTCTCCCAGCTCGCCACGCTGGACAAGGACTACCTCGGCGAGCGGGTCGGCCTCTTGGGCACCAGGATGATGCTCGCGGTCGACGACGGCCTGAGGACTGCCCTGGCGCTCTAGGACAAGTCCCAGAGCACCAAAAATAGCTTATGTAAATGCACGTTTTCGCAAGCTATAATGGTCGAAGGCGCCGGTGGGCGCGACGAGCCATGGCCGGAGGATCCTGGGAGGGAACAGCGTGGAGCGCGACGATCTTGGCGAGCAGGGGCCCCGGGAGAACCGGGCGGGGCTTGAAGGAGAGAACCGGGAGCTCGAATGCTCGGACGTATCGGCATCCTATATA
>JACCTS010000405.1 GCA_013812245.1 Rubrobacter sp. | reverse complement strand
CGCGAGCACGACGTCGTGACCGTCTACCCGGCCAGCCACTTCGTCACCGGCGAAGACCGGCTGGCGATTGCCACCAAGAACATCGAGGCGGAGCTCGATGAGCGGGTCGAGGAGCTGAACGGAGAGGGCAAGATCCTCGAAGCCTACCGGCTCAAGCAGCGGACGCAGTACGACCTGGAGATGATGCGCGAGCTCGGCTACACGAGCGGCATCGAGAACTACTCGCGCCACCTCGACGGCCGGCCTCCGGGCTCGACGCCGTACACGCTGCTGGACTACTTCCCTGACGACTACATCACGTTCATAGACGAGTCGCACATCACGCTGCCCCAGGTGCGCGGGATGTACAACGGCGACCGAAGCCGGAAGACCACGCTGGTGGACTTCGGCTTCCGGCTGCCTTCAGCCCTGGACAACCGCCCCTTGAAGTTCGACGAGTTCCTGCTCAAGAGCAATCAGTTGGTGTTCGTCTCGGCGACGCCGGGGCCGTATGAGCTGGAGAACTCGGGGCAGATAGTCGAGCAGATCATCCGCCCCACCGGCCTCATAGACCCGGAGGTCGAGGTCCGGCCGACGAAGAACCAGATAGACGACCTTTTGAACGAGGTCGCCAAGCGAGTCGAGCATGGCGAACGGGTGCTCATCACGACGCTCACCATCAAGATGTCCGAGGACCTGACGGACTACCTGCTGGAGAACAACGTCAAGGCGCGTTACATGCACTCCAACATCGAGACGCTGGACCGAATCCAGATCATTCGCGGTCTAAGGACCGGCGAGTTCGACGTGCTGGTCGGCATCAACCTGCTCAGGGAGGGACTCGACCTGCCCGAGGTTACGCTCGTCGCCATACTCGACGCGGACAAGGAAGGTTTCCTGCGCGGGGAGCGGGCCCTCATCCAGACCATCGGGCGGGCTGCGCGCAACGTCAACGGGCGGGTCATCATGTACGCTGACCGGGAGACCGACTCCATGCGCGTCGCCATCGGGGAGACGGAGCGGCGGCGGGAGATCCAGACCGCCTACAACGAGCGCAACAACATAGAGCCGCGCACCATCACGAAGGGCGTCTCCGACATCCTCATCGCCGCCGAGGCGAAGGGTCTGTACAAGACCCAACGCCAGAAGGCCGCCCGGGAAGCCCCCGGCGACCCCGACGAGATCCGCACCCTCATCGCCGACCTCGAAGCCGAGATGATGGAAGCCGCCGAAGAGCTCAAGTTCGAGTACGCGGCGAAGCTGCGCGATGAGATCAAAACGCTGGAGCGTCAGTTGCAGGAGGTCGCTTCGTAGGGCGCGGCAGCCAACGGAAGGAGTCGTGGTGTCGATGGACTGGGGGCACGGCATAGTCTCGCGGGATCCGGAGGTTTTGAACGGGGATCTCGTCTTCGCCGGAACACGGGTGCCGGTAAAGAACCTGGTGGATTATCTGGCTGCCGGGGATCCTTTGGAAGAGTTCCTCGATAACTTTCCTGGGGTGAGCCGGGATCAGGCCGAAGGCTACTTGCGGATGAGCCTGCGGGCATCCGAGGAGAGCGTGGGTGCGGGTACTGCTGGATGAAATGCTGCCCCGCAAGCTCAAGCGGCTGCTACCGGAAGGAGTCGAAGCCGTAACCGTTCGGGAGCATGGCTGGGATTCGAAGAAAAACGGAGAGTTGCTGGCCCTCGCCGAAAAAGAGTTCGATGTCTTGTTAACCACCGCCCGGGGCATCCCGCACCAGCAGGACCTCTCGCGCTTCGATCTGGAGGTGGTGGTTCTCTCGGCCAGGAGCAACCGGATCTCCGACCTCGAACCCTGGATGGAGGAGGTCGGGCGGTTGATCGAGGGATTGGACCAGAACCGATGACGAGCCTGCTGGGAAAGCTTGTCCGGCTCTTCTCCCACCACAGACGGATCGAAGACTTGTTTACTGAGGCGATTGCCCGACTTTTTGAGCGACAACCGGAGCTCTGTCTGTCTTGGCTGGATGAGCTGGAGCTGATAACGCCTATCTCTGGGGAAGACCAGAGATACATCCACGTAATAACGCAGAAGCCGTTCGTGGCATTGGAAGAACACGGCAGCGGAAGCCGCCCGGACCTGATCGTGGAGGTTCACCACGCGGTCGAAGATAACGAACTGAACAACTTGGCGGAGGTTGTGATGATCGAATCGAAAATCGGTTCCATCGAGGGCGGGGATCAACTCCCACGCTACGCCGCGCACCTCAGCGCTATGTCCGCCAGCCGAAAGACCCTCATATACATAACCCGCGCCTACGACCC
>JACCTS010000401.1 GCA_013812245.1 Rubrobacter sp. | reverse complement strand
TGGCAGCCTGGAGGTATTCCCGGACGCCCTCGGCGCTCTTGAGGACTTCGTCGCGGTGGTTCTCGTAGGCGTCGGCGAGGCTGACGAGGACCTGCTGGAAGGAAGGCATCCCCTGCCGGGGCGCGGGCGGAAAGTAGGTGCCGCCGTAGAACGGGGAGCCGTCGGGGGTGAGAAATACGGTCATCGGCCATCCACCGCCGCGGGTGAGGGCCTGCACGGCGGACATGTAGATGGAGTCTATGTCAGGACGCTCCTCGCGGTCTACCTTTATGCTCACGAAGTGCTCGTTCATAATCTGGGCTGTCGCCTCGTCCTCGAAGGATTCGCGCTCCATGACATGGCACCAGTGGCAGGCGGAGTAGCCCACGGAGAGCAGGATGGGCATGTTCTCCTCCCGCGCCCGCGAGAGGGCCTCCTCGCCCCACGGATACCAGTCCACGGGGTTGTCCTTGTGCTGCAACAGGTATGGGCTGGTCTCGTCTGCGAGCCGGTTTGCCATGGTCTCCTCCCGCCGGAAGGCGTTCGCGGTGCGTTCTCACGAAGCGTATCACGCTGAAAGACCGAGCTTCCGTCTACGTTATCTTTCGGCCAATCGGGGAATATAAGCCGTAGAAGTTGGTAAAGGAGGAAAGATGAACTTGCAGACGCTGGAGAAGACCGCCGGTGAGATGGTGAGTCCGGGCCGCGGCATCCTGGCCGCCGACGAGAGCTTCGGCACCATAGGCAAGCGTTTCGACGCACTAGGCATCGAGTCCACCGAGGAGAGCCGCCGCGCCTACAGGGAAATGCTCTTCACTACGGAGGGCATCGGAGAGTTCCTGTCCGGTGTGATCCTCTTCGACGAGACCATCCGGCAGGAGGCGTCCGACGGCACGCCGCTACCGCAGGTACTCCTGGATCAGGGCGTGATGCCCGGCATCAAGGTGGACGGTAGCACGGTGGATATGCCCCTCGCCCCCGGCGAGAAGTTCACTCAGGGCCTCGATAAGCTCGCCGGAAGGCTGGAGGAGTACAGGGAGATGGGCGCGCGATTCACCAAGTGGCGGGCGGTCATCACCATCGGCGACGGCATCCCGACCGCCCGGTGCGTGGACGCCAACGCCCACGCGCTCGCGCTATACGCGGCGTTCTGCCAGGAGGCTGACCTCGTACCCATCGTTGAGCCGGAGGTGCTGATTGACGGCGATCACTCCATCGAGCAGTGCTACGATGCGACGGAGTGGACGCTGAACCGCACCTTCGACTACCTCTACGAGCACGGCGTTGAGCTTTCCGGCATGATCCTGAAGCCGAACATGGTCATCTCGGGCAAGGAGACCGCGAACCAGTCCGGGGTCGAGGAGGTCGCCCACGCCACGGTCGAGTGCCTCTTGCGGAGCGTGCCCGCGGCTGTTCCTGGCATCGCGTTCCTCTCCGGTGGCCAGAGCGCCCTGCAGGCTACGCAGCACCTCAACGCAATGAACCGCCTCTACGAGGGCCGTCTCCCGTGGGAGCTCTCCTTCTCATACGCCAGGGCGCTACAGGAGCAGCCCATGGAGATCTGGGGCGGAGAATCAGAGAAAGTCGAGGCCGCCCAGAAGGCTTTCCACCACCGCCTTAAGATGAACGGAGCCGCCCGCACCGGCTCTTACTCCGACGACATGGAGGAGGCTGCCTGACCAACGGGTAGTTCGTGCTCGGAACGCTCGCCGGGTCATCTCCCGCGGCGTTCGGCGGCCTTCTCCATGGGGTTCGGCTTCTCCGGGTGGTTCTCGACCCGTTCGGCGCGTATGATCAGGCGCCTCTGGAAGGTGGGGATGGGGGTACAGGTCTGGAGCGTCACCATGTCGCGGTTGGGCGCCTCTCGCGTCACCTACGTGGCCTCGGGTCCGACCAGGAACTTCTCCGTCACCCGGTAGCGGTAGGCGCGGCCCCGGCTGGACCTGAGCACAACCTCGTCCCCGCGACTCAACTCGGGCAGGCGGTAAAATATGCGGTGGCTCCCCGTCCCTGGCCACCCGAGACGATGCCCCGCCAGGTAGACGTTCCCCTGAGGGCCTTCATCCCAGGACAGAGATGTCTCCGGCAGGTGGACCACGCCCGCGTCAAGCGCCGCCTGACGGTTCGAACTCCTGACCGGCGCATCCTGTATGCCTAGTGACGGCACCGTGAGGCCCATCTTCGCCCAGGCTGGGAGGTTGTAGGAGCGCGTCCTGGAAGGCTTCGGCTTTTCTTTTTCACGAGCCTGCCACTCTTTTGTTTCGGCCACCGGAGCCTGTTTCTCCGCCTGCCTAGGTTCGGGCGTCGGCTTCAGTTCTGGCTTCGGTTCGGGTTTCGGCACCCGTTTCGGCGTCGGCCCAGGTTGGGGCTTCCGCGGCTCGGACCGGGACTCTGGTTTTGTTCCTGGCTTCTTCTGGGGTTTGGGATCGGGGATATTCAGCCAGGGCTGGGAGTAGTCCTCCCTTTCTTCCACGGTCTGCGAGACGGGCTCGGGGGCGGGTGGCGGAAGGGGACGAACGGAAGCCGCCTGCTCGTACTCGTCGCGGGCGCCGGCAAAGACCACCGTGGCAGCCACGAGCACGAGCGCCAGGGACATCAGGATGACGCCCGTTCTCAGGAACACGGGTTCTCCGACGAGCCCCGATCCGATACCCGCCGTTTCTCTATCGCGGCCGGCGGCAGGGCCTCATGGCGGGCTTAGATCCTGTCGGCGCGCACAATGATGCGTTTATCGAAGGTGGGGATGGGGGTGCAGGTCTGGAGTGTCACCATGTCGCGGCCGCGCACCTGGCCCATCGTCCAAGAGTCGTAGGGGTCGGCGATGAACGTCTCGGTGACCCGGTAACGGTAGGCCCTTCCGCGGCGGTCTTTGAGGATCACCACGTCCCCCCGCCCGAGCGTGTTGAGGCGGTAGAAGATCAGGTGGCTCCCGGTCCCCGGCCAGCCCAGGCGGTGCCCGGCGAGATAGACGTTCCTCTGGGGGGTATTGCTCCAGGGTAGGGAGGTCTCCGGGACGTGGGCGACGCCGTTATCCAGCGCCCACTGGCGGTCGGAGTCGAGGACCGGGGCGTTGTGGATGCCCATAGCCGGCACCGTGAGACCCATGATCGCACCCGGAGCCAACTCGTAGCGCCGTTTCTCTTTCGTCGCCTCGACGGCTCTCCTGCCGGGCAGCGGATAGCGGTACTCCTCCACCGCCCACGGCTCCCACGAGGCCCCGGCCCCCTGCGAGGCCCCAGGCGAGGCCCCCGAGGAGACTCCCGACGAGGCCCCCGGCTCCAGCGAGGCCGACTGCGAGGCCCCAGGCGAGGTCCCAGGCGAGGTCCCAGGCGAGGCCCCAGGCTCCGGCGAGGCCGACCCGGAGGCCGCGGCGGCAGGTTGGCGTTTGGGATCGGGGATGTCCAGCCAGGGCTGGGAGTAGTCCTCGGGCTCCGTCACCGCCACGGTGGTCTCCTCGACGGGCTCGGCGGCGGCGACGGGCTCGGGATCTTCCCGGAAGAACAGCACGACGAAGACCACAGTGACGACCGCAAGCGTCAGCGCCGCGGCCATCATGTACTTGCCTATCGTCAGAGACACTTACCCTCCACCAGCGGTCAGCCGGAGACCCCGAACGCTCCGCTACTCTTTCCGCCGAATACCGGAGCGTAGGATGACAGAGCCACCGCAGACCAGGGCGAACCCGACGATCAGCACGGAGAGCGGCATCCCGCCGGTATTGGGCAGCGGCTTGTCAGGCACCGTGTCGTCCAGGACGTCTGACGCGTCGTCTGCTACGTCGTCGTCTACTGTGTCGTCTGCCACGTCGCCGTCGTCCACGTCGTCAGTCACGTCGTCGCCGTACTGGTCGTCAGTGGCGTCGTCGGTCACGTCCACATCGGTCACGTCCACATCGGTCACATCCACATCGGTCACGTCCACATCGGTGGCATCCACGTCGGTGGCGTCCACGTCCACGTCGGTAGCGTCCACGTCGGTGGCATCCACGTCGGTGGCGTCGCTCACACCGGTCGTGGACACGACCGTGACTCCATCTACGGCTATTAAGTTACCACCGGTGACGCCTGTTGGAGCGCCGGTGACCGTTATGATCAATTCTCCGTTTGCCGTTATGGTGGCGTTTACACCGTCGGTGAACGTGCCCTGGGTACCATCGTCGTCCTCGACGGTTACGGACGCGCCGGCTTGAACCTCGTAGTTTCCGGAGACGGTAAGAACGTCTCCGATATCAATAACGGCAGCATCGTTTCCGGCGTTGCTTCCGTTGGTGACCGTAACCGTGTCCCCCGGCGCTGGCTGTGCTCCCGCGAAGACCGCGGGCAGCAACGTAAACAAGATAGCCAGTACGCCGAAAGTCGCGAGCACGAGTCCCAGTGCTAGCTTGCCGAAGCTTTCTTGCCTGTTATCCATTGACCTCATCGTTCCCCACTCCTCTGTCCTTGCTCCCGGACTCGCCGATCTCCCGGCTCCTCCTTCGGCTGTCTACTGTCCGACGCCACCCGCCAACTCCTCCCGGTCCATCCGTGCAGTAGCCCTTGCCCGGAAGACCCCGAGACCACGAGTCGTGGCCCACGGAGGCCCGCATCATATACCGCCCGTAGCTACCGCACCAGGATCACACGGGCGGTCAACGGCCTTCATCGCCGAAGCCACCGCATCCTGGAAACGTTTTCGCTCACAACCTCCTTCGCGAGAAGGCGAAACCCAGCAAGCCCGAAGCCAGGAGCAGAGCGGCCATGGGAACCAGGATCGCGGGGCCGCCCGTCTTGGGCAACGGCTTGTCCGGCACCGTGCCTTTCACGATGTCTTTCCCGCCGTCTTTCCCGTTGTCGGCGTGGTTCGATACGACGTTTTTCCCGTTGTCGGAATCGTTTGAAGCTTCGAGGGCCTGGCAGCCTTCGCCACCGATGCCCGTCGAGCTGACGATGGGGAAGGTGTCGTTGACAGACCCACCCGGGCTGCTGCCCCTGACCGGGATCGGCCAGATGCGCCTCGTGGGGTTGTCCCTCATGTTCTGAGGGAAGGTGTCCCCCAGCGTCTTTCTGCCGTTCGCTACTATGGTCCCGTCCGGCCGCAACGTGATGTCCACGTTGTCACCGTCCCGGAGCCGGAACGGCTCGCCCCCGTCGCTGAGCGTCAGGGTCAGGTCATCGCCCTGCCCCGTAAGCTCGCAATTCTCGGTCTCAATGGTGATCTGGTCTATGCATGGATTCTGACCGGTCGGGCCACAGCCAGGGTCCCCTACGACGAGCACATCGTCGCCTATAGCCGTTCCCCCCGCCAGCGGCCCTTTGTCTTCGTCCTGGGGCTCAGGCGTCAAATCATCGCTCGACGGGGTTCCGCCGTCGCCATCTCCACCGTCACCACCATCGCCGCCGTCACCGTCGTCGCCGCCATCTCCATCCTCACAGGTTATGTCCGTAGAAGTCACGACGGTGTAGCCACCGGTATCGAATTTATCGTCGCCGCCTCGCGCGTTCACGGGTTTGATGTTGTTGTTCGGGGGATCGAAATCCGGGTCGCTTGTCAAGCGTAGACCGTCGCGAGTTTCCGCAATCTGGACGTTGATGTTGTCGATAAAGTCGGCCTGAGTACCATCGTCGTCCTCAAGGACTAGGGAAGCGCCCTGCTTTATCGTGCAGGTTGGCCCGGCGATGTCGATCACCTCGGTAAAGTCGTCATCATCCGTGCTGCGGGTGACCACCTCCGCGCCTTCCAACGGTTCGGAGTCTTCCTATGCGGCCTGCTCTTGCACGGCCTGCGTCGTTACGGTGGTGTCCTCCGCCTCCTGAAAGGTCAGGTCCTCGTCGCTGTCCTGGGCGACGCTCGTGGTTTCCTCCGCCGACGAGCCATCCTCGGTCGTGGACTCCGAACCCTCTTCCTGCGCCCCCGCGAACGCGGCGAACAGCATCGCGGCGACAAACATCGCCGACAGCAAAACGAAAACCAGACCACCCCGTCCCGCGAAAGCTGCCATTCCCCTCCCTGACCTCATGCTCGTCCACTCCTCTGTCCGATATCTGGATCCCCCCGGCCCATCCCCGTGCCCGCCACACCTGAACCGCACCCGAAGGTTGCGAAGCCGCCTACGGGGCCACATGAATCGCGTTGCATCATACATTGCTCGAAGCCTTTTCACCAGTCAGCCAATCGCTCCGGCCTCTCCCCGCCGGACGGCGAGGCCCCTAATTGCTGCCCCGCAACATGGCCCCGAGCAG
>JACCTS010000373.1 GCA_013812245.1 Rubrobacter sp. | reverse complement strand
CAGGGCGAGCTGATGGGCCTTGGGCTTCATGGACGGAAGCTACGGCATCCCACACGAGTCTGAGCACTCAGGTCGACGCGAAAGGCCTAGTCATAGCGGTTGATCGAGTTTTCGGCACCCACAGGGTGCTGCTGAAAGGTCTCAGACCCTCTTCTTCAGTGCCTCATTCGTCCGCTCGAAACCCTGTCTTGTAGCTTCCTGTAGCTAAGAGTACGCACTCGCATTGGTCATCAGGGTTGGTTGGTCCTTGGACTATTCGTCAGGATCACCGGGGTATGGGTTCTCCTTGAGCAGTCTCGCAACGTGAATGATGTTCCGGACCATCATCTTTGTTGCTTGGTCAGTCTCCACCGGAGTCTCCTCTAGGTCGTTGTAGTCCGTTTTCTGCATCGCTCCCCCAACCCAATATGTGACGGCGTTCGGGGGGATGGTGAAGCCAACGTCGGCAAGGCCCTGATACAACTCCGCAGTTACATGATGAGCTCCGTCTTCGTTCCCGACTATGGCTACACCAGCCACCGTTCCATAGGACACCATCCGGCCCATGTCGTCAGTCTCGCCGAGGAAGGCGTCCATCCGCTCTAGAACTCGCTGAGCAAGGCTCGACGGGTGACCGATCCAGATTGGTGCGCCGAGGATAAAGATGTCAGCGGCCAGAATCCGTTTCCGCAACTCCGGCCAGTCGTCTCCTTCACCCTCGTCTGAGGTCACCCCAGGTTTCACATTGTGATCTACGAGGCGCTCCAGGGACCCGCTAACGCCATGTCTGGCTAGTTCATCTAAGACCTGGCGCAGGAGCAACTCGGAACTGGAGGAAGCGGGCGATGGTTTGAGTGAACAGTTAAGGGCGAATGCGGAGAGGTTGGCCAATCCTAGGACCCGATCAACAGCAAGAAAACTGCACTGGTAACTCCGGATAAGACGAGCTTGTGGAACAGATCTGTTAGCAGCGCCTTCTTCCCCCATTTGTTCGGGAGAGGCTCGATCTTCAGGGTCCGGTACAACAGCGCGTCGCTCGTCCACAGGCTGACGTAATGGATTGCCGATGCTGCAAGGGCATTAAGAGGAGTCAATTCGAGGAGACCCCGAATCGCTCCCCAGGTGATTCCGTGCGCCCAGTGCACCGCCTTCCCAAGCCTTGCAGCCTCCGCGCCGGTCTCAAGTCGCGGCTTGGTCAAGATAGCCCCTACTTCGGTCGTGACCATGCTGTCTTGTCGGCCGGTTTTCGCTTGCTCGAGCTTCTCAGAGAGTGTCATAGCGGCGGTGCCCACGACTCCAGCCGCCAGCCCCTTGAGGACTACTTCGAAGACTCCAGGATCGGGCATGAGTTCCCCCTTCTCGAGAACGAGCCTTAGCGCGTGCTTAATGTGGAAGCAGCCCACACACTGTTAAACATTACACCGATTGTACCAATTAGTACAGAGGGAACCGCTCGCCCGACTTTCTGAAGGTGCGCAGGAACACATATGCAGCATCAAGCGCACGCTGCATAGGGCCCACGTCCTTCTTCGTGTTCGCTAGGAGGTACCCGCCCTGGATCATCGCCATAGTCGATTCCGCTAACTCGGAGCAGTCGGTGTTGATGTGAAGATGACCACGTTCCTTCAGTACCCCCAGGCCTCTAGCAAGGTAACCCTCCCACTCTCGGAAGGCAGCAGCCACTTCCCTTCGAAGGCTTTCATCTCGATCCGCCACCTCGGCTGCCAATGACCCGACCGGGCACCCACCTAACAGGTGTCGTTCTTCGTATTGGGTAACGAGCTCATCCAACCACCTACGGATCCCCTTCCAGGTCGTCAGCTCCTCGATAAAGGGCTTTTGAGCAGCGATGTACCGCTGGAATTGGTAGTCGAGAACCTCGTGCACGAGAGAGTTCTTGTTCTCGAAGTAGTGATAAAACTGGCTTTTCCCGGTCCCGCTCGTCTCGAGGATCTCATCAATCGACGTTCCGGCAACCCCCTGAACGTGCATGAGGTCCGCAGCGACCTGCACCATGCGTTCTTTGGCTCCAGTGGAACCCAAGGGTTTCGGCATGAGATCTTCAGTCTGCCACTCCGGACCTGCATGACGTGTGGCCACGGCCCACCGGCCCGCGAACGGACGTTCAAGACGTTCATCCCCTTCAACCACTATCCGCCCGGGATGGCTGGCTATATGAACCGACCAGCCCCACAACAAACAGATGCCAACACGAACACCGGCCCGGAGTCTCGGCACCTGATAGCCGCGCTGACACCGCTGATCTCGAGCTCGGTCAGCCGGCGCCCCCGGACACCTGGAACTTATGCTGGTTCGCTGCGACCCACTCCGCAAGGGTGCGGAGCTGCGGGTTGATCGACCGCGACAACGCGAGGTCGTAGTGCCCGCAGTAGTCGTCGTTCGCCTCGCCGATGATCTGGAACATGTTGGCCACGGCGTCAGCACCGGGAAATGGCGCAGCGCGCACGACGTCAAGGGGAACGGCGTTGTAGCGCACGTTCTCCCCGAGCGCCTCCGACACCGCGGCCGCCAGCTCCGCGCCCGTCGAACTCTCGGCCGCGACGCCGACAGTTGTCTCGACGAACTCCTGGCCACCCTTGAAGAGCCCATAGGCGCATCTGCCGATGTCCTCGACACCCATCCCCGGCATCTTTGCCTCACCTGCCGGGAGCGTGATCGCCAATACGCCGTCCGGTCCGCGCTGAACCTGGTGCGGCGCCCCGGGCATGAACAGGTTCTCCCAATAGGTCGGCGGCAACAGGAACGTGGTCGGGACGCCGAGTTCGGAGAAATAACGGTTGCCCCGAGCCTTGCCGTCCCAGTGCGGCACCTGATATCCGTCCGGCGACTCAGGCAGGCGGTTGCCCTGCGGCGAAACCCAGTCGCGGCTGTCCGGCGAGGTGGACCAGATGGCATGACGGACCCCCGCCGTCTTCGCAGCCCGAGCTAGGTTTTCGGCCTGTTCGGTTTCTTTGCTAGCCGAGAAGTGCTCGAAGAAGTTCGTCATGCAGTAGGCGCCATACGCCCCCTCAAACGCGGCCGAAAGTGTGTCGATCGTCCGTCGTTGCCTTCGTCGCAACGAACCCGGGGCGTATCAAATCCAGGCGGCGATCAACGCTGTCCATGCGGACGCGGCATCAGTCGAAGAAACCGATTGGCCCCAGGTCGTCGCCCTCTACGACCATTTACTTGCGATCGCCCCGACGCCGGTCGTAGAGCTCAATCGCGCAGTCGCCATCGGCGAAGTAGAGGGCCCCGCTGCTGCGCTAGCGTTGGTGGACGAGTTAGACCTGGGCAACTATTACGCGTTCCATGCCGCGCGAGCCGATCTGCTTCGTCGCTTGGGACGACACGACGAGGCCAGGTCCGCATACGAACGGGCCGCTGACATAGCGCCGACCGAGGCCGAACGCGAATTTCTCAGCCTCGGCGGGCGCGGATCCCGATAACCGCGCAACAGAGGATGGAGCCTTTGACGATGCACGGCCCCTGCGCGTGAGTCCGCTCTCGGTCGTTCTCGCTTCGTTGCGCTCCGGCCTCTTGGGGATGACCCGCGAATCCTGTTCCGATTAACAAGATAGGTCGAACAACTGATGGCTAGCGTTGTTCGACGTGTGTATCCCCGCGCTATTCATGTCGATCGGGCGGTGGTCAGTCGCTTGGGATGACCAGGGCGAGCTTGTGCACACGGGCTGGGTCGGCGATGAGGTCGATGGCGACGATCTTCTCCCCGCTGATCGTGAAGCTGTATACGCGTAGCTGCCCGCCCACCATCCATACCGCCGCGGCTGTTCCCTCCAAGAGCGCCGGTTTGGCTCCGCGTGCCTGTCGGGAAAACTCGGCGACCTCAGCTGCCCCGTGGATTTCTTGCGCTACGCCCATCTGCACTGCTGTTTGGTCCGCATTGAGGACGACGTCGGGGTCGAGGAGGGCGAGCACCGCTCGAATTCACCGTTGCGAGCGGCGGCGAGGAAGGCGGCGACCAGCTGGCCTGCCGGAGCCTGTTCGTCTCGGGGCTTGCGTCCTCTCGCTGGACGCGGCGGCGCGCGCGGCTTGCGAGCTGGCGTGCTGCTGGTGCGCTGCGTCTCACGATCGGCGCGATCTCCTCGAATGGCACACCGAACATGTCATGCAGCACGAACGCGACGCGCTCTGCGGGCGGGAGCGTGTCGAGAACGATCAGCAGGGCGAGCCCGATCGACTCAGCGAGTAGCGCCTCGTGCTCGGGGTCAGACCCTGCGGCGTGATCGGCGGCTGGCTCGGACACGTCGGGGCCGAGCGGCACCTCCGGCCGCGAGCGGCGGGCCTGCAGGATGTTCAGGCACACCCGCGAAAGTACTGTCGTGAGCCATCCCCCCATGTTCTCGATCGAATCTGTGTCTGAGCGGCTGAGCCGAAGCCAGGCCTCCTGGACCGCGTTATCGGCGTCGCTTGTGGTGCCGAGCATTCGATAGGCGACGGACGTCAACCGGCTCCGGTGCTCCTCGAAGCGCTCTGCCAGCCAGTCGGTGTCGTGCATGGGTCACATTCCTATCTCGCGATCGGTCATAGAGCTAGACCGGCGAGATGACGTAGATGTGACCGACCCAACTACGAAAGCAAGGAGGGGAAACATCATGACCACACCGACTAAGCTCGAGACCACGGATGAAGAGCCGCCGATGATTCACGAAAACGGCCCGATTCTGGTCACCGGCGGCACGGGCACGCTCGGGCGCCTCGTCGTTCCGCGCCTGCGGGACGCTGGCTGTGAGGTACGGGTCCTCAGCAGGCGTAGCCGCGAGGCCGGGGAGGGTATCGAGTTCGTGACCGGTGACCTGGCCACGACAGAAGGGATCGAAGCCGCAGTGGAAGGGGCCGAGATCATCGTGCACTGCGCGGGCAGCACTAAGGGAGATGAAGACAAGGCCCTGAACCTGATTCGGGCCGCATCGCGGGCCGGGGCACGACACTTGGTGTTCATCTCGGTCGTTGGGGCCGACAAGATCCCTATCGCCAGCGGCATCGACCGCGCGATGTTCGGTTACTTCGGATCCAAGCTTGCCGCAGAGCGGCTCGTGACCGACTCCGGCCTGCCATGGACGACGCTGCGCGCCACTCAGTTCCACGACCTGATCTTGAAGACAGCGCAGCAGATGACCAGGATGCCTGTGGTACCGGTTCCGGTCGGCCGGTTCCAACCGGTCGACGCGGGGGAGGTGGCGGCTCGCCTCGTGGAGCTTGCGCTTGGCGCACCGGCGGGCCTGGTGCCTGACCTAGCCGGGCCGCGGGTGTACGAGATGGCCGAGCTGGTCCGCGGGTACATGCGGGCGCACGGCAAGCGCCGGCCGATCATGCCGGTTCGGCTTCCAGGCAAGGCCGCCCGCGCGGTTCGCGCCAGCGCGAACCTTGCCCCCGACCGGGCTGTGGGCCGGCGGACGTGGGAAGAGTTCCTGGCCGAACAAGTCAGCTAACTCGCACGAGTAGGGAACGCCAGGATGCGGTATCGCACGGTGGACTACGAGCTACTGCCACCAGACTGAGCTTCAGTCATCAAGCACTCCAGACCCGACCACCTTCGTCGAGCCCGCACGCCCTCCTAGGCCGACTGCTCGTTTCCGTTTAGCGCCGGACGCTGCGGGGTCAAGGCGGCTCCGGTACCGCTTCGCTCCTTATCCTCGCCGCCGCCTGCGGCGGTTCCTTGACCCCTCGCTGATGCCCGGCGCTCTGAGGCGACGAAAGCCGTCGACCAAGGAGGAGGGCGCAATGGCACTACTCGAGAAGGAAGCGACCCGGTTCGCCGAGTCACTCGAAGACTACGAGCACGTCAGCGTCACAGACATCGGTGGCTGGGGCCCGATCGGGTACTGGCTCGTGGTTCACGACCACCGCTTGGACCTCGACTACGAGATCGCATCGCACTGCGACTACTGGGACTTCATCGGCGCGCTGGTTGATCACCGTCAGTGCTTCTCACTTCAAGCTCTGAAGGAGGTGGCGTGATGAAGATCGCCACATACAGTCATGACTACGACGGCGAGCGATTCCAGCTCCCGATCCACCGCGACGACGACCACCGGCTGAACCGACGAGGCAACAGACAGCTCAATGCTGCCTTCCATCGCATCGCCGTGACCCAGATCAGGTATTACGGTCCCGCTCGGGACTACGTAGAGCGTAAGATGAGAGAGGGGAAGTCCGAACGGGAAGCCATCCGCTGTCTGAAACGGCAACTCGTGAGGGTCGTGTTCACCACACTGAGGAGTGATCGAATG
>JACCTS010000370.1 GCA_013812245.1 Rubrobacter sp. | reverse complement strand
CGTGTGCGACGAGGCGGCGGCCCGGCTCCTTCGAGGCCGGAAAGGACGGAGCACAGGCCGGTATCATCATGCCAGCCAACCCGAAAGACGGCATGGCTTTTCGACAGGAGTACCTCAAAGGAGAGGCTGAAGATGAGGGCGAGATACTGAGCACCGATGAACAGGTCCAGGCTCCTTTCGGCTACTACAAGCACGCGCTGCTCACCAGAGACACCACGCCTTTGGAGCCGAAGGTCACCGAGTACAAGCTGTACGCCAGGGGCGTCGGCCCCGTGCTCGTCGTGCAGACTTCCGGCGGCAGCGGGCGCGAAGAGCTGACCAGCTACACTCGGGGCGGTTAGCCGAGATCTGCACTTTACTTCCAGCGGGCAGGGAGCCGCATTCCCCGCGACTCCCTGCCACTCTCCTCCAGCTTCTCGCTGTACTCCACGATGACCAACAAGCTTGACTCCACCACGACGCCGGACACAATCGCGGGGAGAAGCATCCCGTCTCCAACCGCGCCATCAGGGACGATCACTGCCGGGAATAGCGTCCCGGGAGTAGGGTTTCAGGCATGCGGCGGCGACGGCCATCGCCGCGGAGGCAAGGAAGGCGGTCGTCAGGTCGGTCGCCCCGGCCAGGGCTCCCACGGCCGGCGAGCCCGCCGCCTGGCCCGCGGCGATCAGGAGGAACCCGATGCCCGTCCCCGCCGACGGCCGGTCGTGGAACACGGCTACCGACCACACCAGGACGATGCCGGTGAGCATAATGTACGTGGAGCCGAAGAGCGCGGCGCTGAGGTAGGAGAGGACCAGCGCGCCGGGGGCCACCGCGAGCAGTGCGATGGAGGCCGCCATCGAGAGGAGGGAAACGCGCAGGACCGTCGTGAGTCCCCATCGCCGGGCCAGGTCGCCCGCGGCGCCGCCGGCCAGGCCGGAGACTCCGATCACGGTCCAGAACAACGTCGAGCCGGTACTGGTGAGCCCGCCCACCCCGGATACGAGATCCCGGGAGAAAGTCCAGTAGGCGGCGCTGGCGACACCCACCAGGATCGCGGCGGCGAACAGCGGCAACGAGCGCGGTCCCACCAGGTAGGAGAAGGTCAGGCGCGGTGCTTCCCGTTCTTCGTTTCCGCCGGCGTCCCGCTCCTCGCCGGCGGGTTTGCCTGGTACGACGGCGGCGTTCCACAGGAGAACCGCGATCCCCACGGCGGCGAAGACCGCCCATGCCACCCTCCACTGGCCTGCCAGGACGAGCGCCGCTGGCCCCGAGAGGGCGACGCCCACGCCGGTGCCGCAGTTGATGAGGGTGTTGGCCCGGTCCTGGAGGTCTTTGCGGATCGCACGCGACACGGCCTCCGCCATCGGCGGTGAGGCTAGCCCCGTGCTGGAGCCGGCCACGAGTACCCCGAGCGCCAGGGTCCACGCTGCGGGCGCGACCGCCACGGCCGCCATGCCCACCACCGCCACGACGCCCGCCGCCACCGCCATGAACCGCGGTCCCGTCCTCGCCGTGTAGACCAGCGAGACGACTACGGCGACACAATAACCGGCGTACGAGCCGGCCCCAATTACACCGAGCACGGAAGAGGAGAGGCCGAACGCCTCGCGCATCTCCGGCAGGAAGAGCCCGTAGGCGAAGCGGGCAAGGCCGTACGTCAGCGCGATCAAAGCCACCCCCGGCGCCACCAGATATACCATACCTCCTGAATCCGCGCCCCGTCCCAGCATCCCTCGTGATACCACCCTTCCCACTCCGGCAATCTCAGGTATACAGATCTGTATACTTGTCTCCAGGGCAGTATAGGTACACAGGTCTGTGTAATCAAGAGGGTCGAGCATGGGGAGTGGCGGGTGGCGGAGATGGGTGGCAGGGTGAGGCGGAGGAGCCGGGCGGTGGAGCAGTTGTTGGGGGCGGCTTCGGAGCTGTTCTATCGGGAGGGGATCGGGGCTACCGGGGTGGACACTATCTCCGGGCGTGCCGGGGTTTCCAAGCGGACGCTCTACAACCGCTTCGGGGGCAAGGACGGCCTGGTCGCCGCGTATCTGAGGGACAGGGACGAGCGGTGGTGGGCGTACCTGCGGGGTGTGACTGGCAGGCTGACCGGTCCGGAGGAGAAACTCCTGGCGGTCTTCCAGGCCTACGGGGACTGGCTGGTGGGGGACGACTTCCGCGGGTGTGCGTTCGCCAACGCGCAGGCCGAGATACCGGACCCCGATCATCCGGCCCTGGTGGTGGCGCGGGCCCACAAGGAGAGCGTCAGGGCATACCTCGCGGTCTTGGCCGGGGAGGCTGGGTTCCGGGAGCCGGAAGCCCTGGCCGAAAAGCTGCTCCTGCTGCTGGAGGGCGCGGTGGCGACGGCGGCCATGCGCCGTGGCGACGCACCACTGGAGACGGCGCGTTCGACCGCCCTGGAGTTGATGGCCGCCCACGGCCGCGGGTCTCGGTAGCCTCCTCGGGGTGCGCCGTCCCGATATTCGCCGTCTTCCGGGTTTTCGCGGGGTTGCGAAACCCTGTAAGCTGACGAGTTGAAGTGCTGACGAGCTGACAGGCTGAAACACTCACAGGGAGGTATGCGCGTGGAACAGACCAAGTTTCTCCTCGACGAGAAAGCGTTGCCAGAGAACTGGTTGAACCTGGTGCCGGACCTCCCGTTCGCGCTGGAGCCGCCGCTGAACCCCGCCACGCACGAGCCGGTCGGGCCTGAGGCGTTCGCGCCCATCTTCCCGCAGGAGATCATCCGCCAGGAGGTTACGGGCGAATCCCACGTCCCCATCCCGGAGGAGGTGCGGGAGATCTACAGCCTCTGGCGCCCGACCCCACTCTTCCGCGCCCGCCGTCTGGAGAAGCTCTTCGACACCCCGGCCCACATCTACTACAAGTACGAGGGCGTCTCCCCGGCCGGCAGCCACAAACCCAACACCGCCGTCCCCCAGGCGTACTACAACCGCGAGGAGGGCGTCCGCCGCCTCACCACCGAGACCGGGGCCGGGCAATGGGGCTCCTCCCTGGCCTTCGCCTGCGGCGTCATGGATCTGGACTGCACGGTATACATGGTGCGCGTCAGCTACGACCAGAAGCCCTACCGGCGTGTCATGATGCAGACATACGGCGCCGAGGTCCACGCCAGCCCCACGGACCTCACGCAGGCCGGGCGCGACATCCTGGAGGAATTTCCCGACTCGCCGGGCTCGCTCGGCATAGCCATCTCCGAAGCCGTCGAGGACGCGGCGAAGAACGACGACGCGAAATACTCTCTGGGGAGCGTGCTCAACCACGTGCTGTTGCATCAGACCGTGATCGGACAGGAGGCCATCAGGCAGATGGAGCTGGCCGGCGAGTACCCGGACGTGGTCGTGGGATGCGCTGGCGGCGGCTCGAACTTCGGCGGCATCGCGTTCCCGTTCCTGCGGGAGAACCTGGTGAACGGCCGCGATACGCACTTCATCGCCGTCGAGCCGGCCTCGTGTCCGACGCTCACGCGGGGCCGCTTCGTCTACGACTTCGGGGACACAGCGGGCACCACCCCGATGATGAAGATGTACACGCTGGGGCACTCCTTCGTGCCGGCGGG
>JACCTS010000352.1 GCA_013812245.1 Rubrobacter sp. | reverse complement strand
GCGCGTGTCTCATCCGAAATCTCCGCCGGTGAGGGGCACGACCTCATTCAGTTCATTGCGACGCTGTCCCAATACGAGCCCAGCGTTCACTCCATGAACGACCTGATGGACGAGGCGAACAAGCGCTTCGGCGAACAGCTGGGGTTGTGCCAGAAATCGAGTTTCAATCCGACGACGGAGAACTACTACGCCTATGCACCGGCGTGGTCGCCCGATCCCGGCGACTACCGCAAATCTCTGTGGGGACAGGTCGATCTGCCTGATGGGCCGTCGACCTGGGATGAGCTCCTCGAAGGGGGCGGACGGATTTTCAGTGAGCAGAACATACAAATGGGCCTCGGCCTGTCGCAGGAGCTCGACTCGAACATGTATGCCCGCGCCCTGCTCTGGTCGTACGGTGGCTACGTGCAGGACGAGAACGAGAACGTGACTCTGATGTCCGACGACACCATCGCGGCGGTCCAGTATGCGCAGGAGCTATTCGACAGGGCGATGACCGAGGAAGTATTCGCATGGAACCCGGCGTCGAACAACGAGGGGCTCATCTCCGGACAGTTGAGCTATATTCTCAACTCGATCTCAGCTTGGCGCACCGCGCAAGAGAGCCTCCCGGACATAGCGAAGGACATCTTCTTTGTGCCGGCGCTCGAGGGACCCAAGGATCAGATGGCAGCCCAGCACGTGATGTACAACTGGATCGCACCGGAGTTCTCTACCAACTTCGATGCCGCTCAGGAGTTCCTGCTTCACTACACTGCCAACCTGGCGCGCGTTTCCTATGAGTCGAAGATGTACGACTTCCCGGGTTATCCGGACCAGGTGCCGCAGATGGATGGGTGGCTCGACGAAGACCCGTTCGCGCTCGAGGGCGATGATGAGACCAAGCTTCAGCCGCTCAAAACGGCGCTGGACTGGTCCACGAACCTCGGCCATCCCGGACCGGCGAGCCCGGCCATCGGCGAGATCAACGGCACGTTCGTCCTGCCTAACATGCTCGCCCGCGTCGCGCGTGGCAAGCAGGAAGCCGAGCAGTCGGTCGAGCAGGCGCACGAGGAGTGCGAGCAGATCTTCGGCAAGTGGCGGAGCGAGGGCCTTGTCAGCGGAGGCTGATCCCGTAGGACTGAACCCGGCAACGCAGACGGGGGCTCCACCACCCCGGGACGATGGGGGACTCAATATGGCGCACGTCGTCGAGGTGCGGGGACTGAAGAAGCACTTCGAGACCGGCGGTGTCAGGGCGGTCGACGGCGTCGATATCGCAACCAGCGCGGGCGAGTATCTCGTGCTGCTCGGCCCGTCCGGCTGCGGAAAGACGACTTTGCTGCGGGTTATCGCTGGACTCGAGGAACCGACAGAGGGCGAGGTCCTGATCGGCGGGAACGTGGTGAACGGACTCCCGCCCCGAGCACGCGGTATCGCGATGGTCTTCCAGAGTTACGCGCTCTATCCACACAAGAGCGTCCTGCAAAACATCGACTTCCCGCTGAAGGCGGCAGGGATCGACGCAGACGCGCGGCAAAAGAAGGTTGAGTGGGCTGCGGAGCTTCTCGGAATCGACCGGCTGCTCGATCGTAAGCCCCGCAACCTGTCCGGCGGCGAGCGTCAGCGTGTGGCGCTGGCACGGGCGATCGTCCGCGACCCAAACGTATTCCTCCTCGACGAGCCGCTCAGCAATCTCGACGCGAAGCTGCGCACGAGTGCCCGCGACGAGCTCAAGCGGTTCCAGGAACGGCTGGGCACGACGACGATCTACGTGACTCACGATCAGGTCGAGGCCATGGGCCTGGGGGACCGGATCGCCGTGATCTTCAAAGGTAAGGTCCGCCAGATCGGTCCCCCGAAGGAGGTCTACTCTGACCCTGCCGACACCTTCGTTGCGACCTTTATCGGATCGCCACCGATGAACCTTATCGACCGAGGGGATCACCTCCTCGGTTTCCGGCCCGAAAACTTTCTACCGGTCGAGGCGATCAAGAGCCAAGGTGACAATGTTCTGAAGGTCGACGTTCGGGTCTACCGCATCGAATACCTGTCGGGCGACCGGCATGTCTATGCGACCGTTTCGGGCCTCGGCCACGACGATGCCCACATCATCTCCCGGATCCCGGCTACCGTGGATGTGGCCGTCTCCGAGGATCGAGACGAACGCTTCGCGATTCACGAGAGGGACCTGCGCTTCTTCGACAGCAAGACCGGGGAACGAACCGAGCCAAGGCCGGTGCGCTTGTGACGTTGGCGCATAGGTCAACGGGGCCGGGACGGTGAGCGTAGAGGCTCCCACGTTGGACCAAAGGCATCGAGCGGCACCGGCGCGGCGAAAACTCGCCGACCGAGAGGATTTATTGGCGAAGCTGTTCCTATTGCCGACTGTCGTCTACATCATCGGCCTTGTAGCGTTCCCGTTCTTCCTCGCCATCCTCTTCAGCTTCAGCGACGTGACGACAGGGAACCCGAGCCTCGACTTCGTGGGACTCCGCCAGTGGCGGACAATCTTGTCGTCGAGCGTGTTCTGGACCTCCTTCTGGAACACGATCATCTTCACCGGTGTGTCTATGGTGCTGATCGTCCTGATCGCGCACATTCTCGCGACGGTGTTGGTCAAGGACTTCAAGGGGAAGTGGTTCGTCCGCTTTTGCGTATTGCTGCCATGGACGACCCCCGTGTCACTGGCGGCGGTGTCGTGGTTATGGTTGCTCAACTCGATCTTCAGCCCCATCGATTGGGTGCTTCGATGGTTCGGGTTCATCGAGGCGAACATGTACTACCTGGGGCGCCCGGTCCTCGCGATGGGGTCGATCATCGCCGTGCATGTGTGGCGCATCGTCCCCGTCGCCACCGTCATCATCATGGCGGGGCTCATGGCGATCCCCTCCGACATCAACGACGCTGTGGAGGTCGACGGCGCCGGCTTCTGGCGCAAGTTATGGGAGATCAGCATCCCCCTTACGCTGCCGATCACTGCGGTGGCCGT
>JACCTS010000307.1 GCA_013812245.1 Rubrobacter sp. | reverse complement strand
GGCATCCTGCTCGGCCTGGTGCTGGCCCGCATCTTCACGCCCCTGTGGGGACGTATCACGGATTCATCCATCCTCATCGTGGTCTCGCTGGTGATGCCATACGCGACGTACGTGCTGGCCGAGGAGTTGCACGTTTCAGGCATCCTGGCGGTGGTCGCTTTCGGTCTCTATCAAGGGTGGCACTCCCCGACGCTGTTCCCTGGAGCCTCGGCCCGTCTACAGGCCATCGGGTTCTGGGGCGTGCTGACGTTCATGCTGGACTCGCTGCTCTTCATCCTGGTCGGCCTGCAGTTTCCCGCCATCTTCGTCGATGGCGCTCGGGAGCAGACTACGGGGGAGTTGCTCTTCTACGCGGCCCTGGTCTGCGGCGTAATCATTGTGACGCGAATGGCCTGGTTCTTCACCATTCCCTACGCTCACCCCATCATCAATCGGGTGGTGAGGATCAACTACCTGCGCGCGCCGTGGCGCGAGCGGGTGGTGATGGGTTGGAGCGGCCTCAGGGGCGCGGTCTCGCTGGCCGCCGCCCTCGCCATCCCGCTGACCGTGCCGGGGGGTGGAGACTTCCCGCAGCGGGACCTGATCATCTTCCTAGCCTTCTGCACCATCCTGGCTACGCTCGTGCTGCAGGGCCTGACCCTGCCGCCCCTGATCCGGACGCTCAACCTGAAGGCCGACGAGAACGCCCTGACCCTTTCGGAGCTCCGAGCGCGCGTCAGGGCGTCCCAGGCGGCCCTGGCCCGGCTGAAGGAATTTCAGGAAGACGGCCGGTACCCTGAGAACAACCACGAACAGATGTGGGAATACTACGAGAACAGGATCGAACGCTACGAGGCCGGCCTCGTAGCCGGAGGCACCACCGACGAATACGCGTCCACCTCCGCCTCCTGGCGCGGCTGGCGGCGCGAACTACTATCGGCTGAGCGCGAAGAGTTGCTCTCGTTGCGGAACATGGGTGAGATCAGCCCCGAAGTCATGCGTCGCATAGAACGCGACCTCGACCTCGAAGAGTCCCGCATCGGCGGGTGAACCAGCATCACCTTACAAGCTTCACCTACGTAGCGCCTTTCACCAGATGAGCCTGGCTTTCTTCTCCACGCTTACACCCCTTGCCTCCGCAAAGTCCAGTATCCTATTGAGCCTGTTACCGCTCAAAGAGTAAAAGATGAAACGCTCTCCACCTTTTCCACCCCTCGCCAGCCGAAGCGAATATCGGAAAAGGTACCGAACGAAATGAGCGCCGCCCCTACGGACGCAGTACGCGAAGCGGGTACAGTCGCCCTCCTTCCTGGTTCAGCTCCAGTCCCACCAGGGGTGACGAGAACAGCACCTCAAACAGACCACCACTGGGTCGGAGCTGACCTCCTCCCGTATACTGTAGTTCCGTGTTTTCGTCCTGTGGCAGGTTGGGATTCTATCTCGGATCCTTGTTCCACGGTATCTCCGATTCCGGCACCCAATCCTCCTGTCGTGCTTGGCAATTGTAAAGGTGCAAGCAGGATCAAAAGCAAGCTGAAAACTCGCGCAAACGTCAGTCGTCAGAGGGGTCGGTTCTGTCGGCGCTGATGGAGATAGCCGCTTCGCAACCTCTCAGGAGATCTCCAACCTTCGACAGCATGTATGGGAGTGCATGACTTCCCTCGTCAAAATCGTCTTCCAGAAACCTCAACTCGTCACTCATCTGGGTCACCAGCACTTCCGGCTTTCCGGCGTCGCTCACGAAGATTTGATCGTTGGGAAGTGCCCACACATAGTCGATTCCCCAAATCTCTTCCTTGAGCGTGCATTCTCCGAGCTTATCCGCCACCTCCCGCAAGATGCGGGCGACTCTCTCAAGGTCGCTCATACTCAACCACCTGCCTCGCCAATCTGCCGTTTGAAGTCGTATTCTATTTCAATACGCTCGGCGCAAGATTTCCCGCACCTCCTCTTCCCTCTCGCTGTACTCCACGGCCAGCGTCTCCAGGTCTTCTTTCGGCACTCCAGCGTCGTGGAGTCGATCCGGGAGTCCGAGTTCTTTGACCAGTGCCGCGACACAATCCGCAGGCTCACCGCCGAGGACCTCGCCCAGTCGTTGCCACCGATTCTCCGGGATCTGGCCTCTCATCACCTCAAGGCTCGGCGCGAGCGTGATGCACGAGGTGATACCGTGCGGAACGTTGTAGCTCGCTCCGATCCTGCGCCCCAGCTCGTGGGATAGCCCCATTGGGGTGTTGAGCGGGCCGAAGTACGCGAGCCAGGCGGCGATCTGCAACCCCGACCGGATCTCGATGTCCTCCGGCTCCCGCTTCGTGCGCGGCAGCAGGTCCATCAATCGCCGCGCTCCTTCAAGTCCAGTTACGTCGGTGATGGGGTGTTCGCCGCCGTAGAGGAAGCCTTCGACCGCGTGATCGAGGGCCCGAATGCCGGTCGAGAGCCAGAGTTCTTCTGGCGTGAATACCGTTGCCTCCGGGTCGAGGATGACCACGCGCGGAACGGACCTCGGGTCGGCGAAGCCGCTCTTGCGGCCCGCCGCTTCGTCGGTGACGCCGACCCGATGCGCCCACTCGGCCCCTGAAAGCGTGGT
>JACCTS010000247.1 GCA_013812245.1 Rubrobacter sp. | reverse complement strand
TGGCACGTCAAGATGCAGGCGGCGTTCCAGAAGTACACCTCGATGGGGATCTCCAAGACCATCAACCTCCCCAATGAGGCGACGCCGAAGGACGTTGAGGACGCCTACCGCTTCGCCTACAGCCTGAACTGCAAGGCGATGGCCGTCTACCGCGACGGTTCGCGCGACGCCCAGGTCCTCTCCACCGGCAAGACGAGTAAGCAGTCGCCCGGCGAGAAGCCGACCCTGACGGCCAGCTCTCCAGAAGCGCCAACGGCCCCGCCGGTCACCCCGCCAGAGGGTCAGACCCGGCACGTCTCGCTCGCCGAGGCCCGCAACGGCCGTCCGCGCAC
Source organism: Rubrobacter sp. (assembly GCA_013812245.1). Taxonomy (GTDB): domain Bacteria; phylum Actinomycetota; class Rubrobacteria; order Rubrobacterales; family Rubrobacteraceae; genus JACDGB01. Next base: position 2,484 of record JACCTS010000247.1, on the reverse strand, counting down.
CCTCACCGGCGTAACCAAGAAGCTCCAGACGGGGCACGGCCCGCTATACGTCACCATGAACGACGACGAGTTCGGCCCGCGCGAGTGCTTCATAGTGCTCGGCAAGCCGGGCGGCACGGCGGCGGCCTTCACCGACGCCCTGGGGCGTATGATTTCACTGGCCGAGACCCACGGGGCCTCACCGGAGGAGATCGTCAAGCAGCTCCGCGGCATTCAGGACGGACACCCGGCAGGCTTCGGACCCAACGCCGTCCTCTCCGCCCCCGACGGTGTGGCGAAGGCGATGGCCGAACACTACCTCGTCGAGAATAGCGTTGACGAGACCCGCGAGTTGCCCGTGATCGGGGCCTGCCCCGACTGCGGCAGCGGCCTCACCCGCCAGGAAGGATGCGTCACCTGCCACTCCTGCGGCTACTCGAAATGCAGCTAACCCTGACGTAGAAGGTTTGTATTGAGGCGGGCCATCCGGCCCGCCTCTTTCATTTTATAGAGAAAATACCCGCAAAACATTGGTTTTGTCGATGTAGATCGTTGCATGGGCGTTCGTCTGTGTTTTCTCAGGCCCCTTTGAATCCCGGATCGAGTGTTCGTTTGAACGCAGGTAGCATCCGCCCGGATGTATGGGACTCGAAGGTGGTTGCCAGGGGCCGATAGTCAGTTGTTCGGAGGCTGACGAATTGTCACTCTTGGGTTAAACTCCCCGGCGGAGAGGTGGCAGAGTGGACTAATGCGGCGGTCTCGAAAACCGTAGCGTCGGTAATCCCGGCGCCGGGGGTTCGAATCCCCCCCTCTCCGCTCTGGAAGTCGTCTGAATCCTGAATCCCCTGATGTATGATGCCCGGCATGGTTCTCGTGCAGCGGAGTAGGTTTGTCCAAGGGCGGTAGGCAAGCATGGAGCGCCTGGGACGTGGCGTTCGTCATGGTCTCGGTGGCGGCCCTGGCTTTGTCGTTCTGGCTGCACCTGCGGTTCGGGGATGGGTTGCTGGAGAGGATCTCCTCCGACTCCATGGACATCCACGCGGATTTCGACACGTTCTGGCAGTCGGCGGAGACGGTGTGGACCGGGGGGAGCGTCTACGACACGGGGGCCAGGCTCCTCAACCTGAACCCGCCGTTCTGGGCCGTCCTGCTCTCGCCGCTGGCGCTGCTTGAGCCGCTCGAAGCGTACCGGGTGTTCGTGCTGATCACGCTGGTGATGGTCGTGGGATATCTGGCGTGGATGGCTGGCGAGCTGCGGCTGCGCGGCGGGTGGGCCGTGGTGGCTGCCGTGATGTTGCTGCTCTCGTCGCCGCTGATGGCCACGATCGCGCTCGGGCAGATGTACCCGGTGCTGGCTCTGGGACTAGTGGCGGCATGGTGGGCTGACCATAAAGGGGCGCGCATTGCGTCCGGGGTGGCGCTGGGGCTGACGCTGGCGATCAAACCGACGCTCGCACCGGTGATCCTGTGGCCGATCATGCGGCGCAGGTGGGATACGCTCGGTGCGGCCATCGTCTCAGGGGCGGCGGCGACGCTCGTCGGGGCGATGGTGCTCGGGACGCGCGCGACGATGGAGTACGTCAACGTACTCGACCGGGCGACGGTCAGCGGGTACTGGGACAACGCTTCGATCCCCGGCATGGCGTCCCGGCTGTTCACGGACAACGGGTTCATCGAGCCCATCGTGGCGTTGCCCGGCGCATTGCCAGTTGCCTTCACCGTGGGGATCGTGGTCGTCATCGTCACGGCTGTACGGCTCACACGGGAGACGGAATACGGTGCGGAGGTCGGGCTATGGACGATGGTAGCTGCGGCGCTGCTGGCCTCGCCCGTCACCTGGCACAATTACCTCCTTCTGCTTGGTCCAGGGGTGATCCTGCTTCTCGCCCGCGGAAAGACCGCACTTGCGTTCCTACTGCTCTCGTTACAGTTCATCCCGCCGAGCTGGCCCGAGCTGTGGCGCGAGGATGGCACCCTGCTGTCCGCCATTGCGCTAACCCTGTACACGTTCATCCTCTTCGCGCACTGGCTTGCGTTCCTGACCTTTGAGGACGAGAAGCCCGCCGAACCGGACCCGGCATCGGACCTGTCACCGGACACCGCCTGATTCTCCTCCGACGGCAACGGGAATAACCTTTGCAGATCGGCGACGTTCCCGGCAGAAAGGCGGAGGGATATGGGTTCGACCATCAGCCAGCGCATCGTGGATGCCATGCCGTGGCTGGACGATGTTTCGGAGGCCGTGCAGCCGAGGGTGCGGGAGGCTGTCGAGAGGAGCGGGACGACAGTACGCAACGCCCTCGACGGCGTTCCCATGGAGTTGCCGCTCCACCCCGCGCTCACGGACGTGCCCATGGGAGCATGGACCGCGGCGCTGGTCTTTGACGGGCTCGATCTCGCGACGGGTTCCAGGGCGATGCGCAACGCCGCCGAGGCCTCGCTCGCCATCGGGGTCGCCGGTGGGATCGCGGCAGCCGCGACCGGGCTCTCGGACTGGCGGTATCT
>JACCTS010000227.1 GCA_013812245.1 Rubrobacter sp. | reverse complement strand
GACTCCGTGATGATCGACCCCGACTACGACGGCGAAGCGCTGGACGTAGCCATCTACGACGTTCCCGAGAGCAAGAACGACCTCGTCAAAGGCTCTTACGAGCTCCCTGCCCCCGACTCTGGCGGTGCGGTCACCATAGCCGTCAAGATAACCGATATGCTCGGCGAGGAAGTGCTCACCACCAAAGAGATTGGCTCCGCGACTGGCTAGAGAAAGGAGCTTCGCAATGGCCGACCTGCCCGAAGAACCCCCGACCACGGACGAGGATCTCAAGAAGCGTGTGCTGAATAACCTCGACGCCCTCGACCGGAGGGGCAAGCTGCGGGTACTCGACTTCGCCAGCGAGCTCGCGCGGCGTGAACCGTCGAAGGTCGGCCCTAAGGGCGGGGCGTTGCTCGCCTTCGCTGGCTCCATCCCCAAAGAAGACCTCGACGAGATGGAGAAGGTTATCGAAGAGGAGTTTGGAAGGGTGGATCCGGACGAGTGGTAGAAACGGGTAGATGAATGCTACCAGAAGGTTTTCTCACCGATACCAACGTCGCGATTGCTTCCTTCAAGGAAGAGGCGGTTGTCCTGGAAAAGTTGAAGGATATCCCATCCGAGCAGATCTTTGTGCCGGTCATCGTCTTGGGCGAACTCCACTACGGAGCGCGAAAGTCCGCAAGGATCGAGGAGAACCTGAGACGGCTCGAAGCCTTTACCGAAAGCTCCAACGTCCTGCCCTGCGACGCGACTACGGCCCGCATCTATGGAGCCACCAGGGACGCCTTGCGCCGTGGAGGACGCCCGATCCCGGAGAACGACATCTGGATAGCCGCCATCGCTCTCCAACATGACCTCATCCTCGTCTCCCGCGACTCACATTTCGAGCATGTCGAGGATCTGCGTCTGGAGCATTGGTAAGCAAGGCGGAGATGATATATCCACCAATCGCTTGCCTGTCTCATTGAGTTCGAGTAGCTGGGTTGGCTGTCCGCAGGGAGGCTCATGCTATAATCGCGGACGATTTCTATCCCCAACAACGAGGGTTTTCGTCGTCTTGAGTGAGCATTTTGTCAGAAAAGCGTGGTTCGTCGCCGGTGTTTTATCTATCGCCCTACTCGTTCTGGCGGGGTGTGACGCGGCGCAGACGGACGCGAACGTGGAGTCGGGAGCGAAGAAGGTAGCGGTCTTCCGGGGGGGTGAGATCACCGAGGCCGAGGTCCAGGAACAGGTGAAGCTCCTCGCACAACAGAGCGGGATGGGTGAGGTTTCGCCGGACTCCCCGCAGTACGACGCGATGCTCCAGCAGGCCATGCCCCAGATCGTCGCGCTCGAGGTCGCGCAGGCCTACGCGAAGGAGCAGGGGATCACGGTCTCCGAGAAGGAAGTGGACCAGGAGATAGAGAAGATCAAAGACCAGGTCGCGATGCAGGCCCCGGAGGGCCTCGGCCGGGAAGAGGCTTTCGACCAGGCGCTGAAGCAGAATAAACTGACCGAGGAGCAGCTTCGCCAGGACATCCGCGAGAACCTGCCCCTCCAGAAGGTCCAGGAGCGGGTCGCGGGCGGTGCGAAGCCCTCCGATCAGGATGTCCAGGACTACTACAAGCAGAACAAAGGGTCGCAGTTCACGAATCCCGCGCAGCGGTGCGCCAGGCACATCCTGTTCAACAAGGACCAGAAGGAGAAGGCCGAGGAAGTGAAGACCCAGCTCCAGGACGGCGACGAGTTCGGCCCGCTCTCGAAGAAGTACTCGCAGGATCCCGGCAGCGCCGAGAAGGGCGGCGACCTCGGGTGCCAGCCCAAAGTGGACCCATCGACCGGACAACCTCCGTACGTGCCGGCGTTCAACGAGGCCATCTGGGGGGCGGATAAGGGTGAGATTCTCGGCCCTGTCGAGACCCAGTTCGGCCTCCATCTCATCGAGGTTACGGACGTCAAGGAAGAGTCGGTCACGCCCCTCCCGGAGGTGGAGGGCCAGATCCGCCAGCAGCTCACCTCCGAGAAGCAGTCCGCCGCCTTCCAGAAGTGGGTGGAGAAGGAGATAGAAGACCGCAACGTCAAGTACCTGAACGGCTACAAGCCACCGAAGACACCAGCCGGCCAGCCTTCATCCGGTTCAGCTTCCAGCTCCGCTTCCTCGCAGCCTTCTGGCGAGTAGGTTCGAACCCGCCGGAAGGGCTGTGACAGCCCTTCCGGTTTCCCAGCGGCGTTTTTGCGGTAGGCTAGCCGTAGCGCCACGCCTGTTAACGTCGTAGAGTTACGGGTTATACAGGTGCATCGGGCGCGTTGTGAGAGCGGTATGGGGAGGACGTTGCTGATGACGGAGATCGTCAGGGTCCGCGGGCGCGAGGTCCTGGACTCCAGAGGAAACCCTACGGTGGAGGTCGAGGTCGCCACGGTGAGCGGCTTCATCGGCCGGGCGGCTGTCCCTTCGGGGGCGTCTACAGGCGAGCACGAAGCCGTCGAGTTGCGTGACGGCGACGCCGGTCGCTACGGTGGGAAAGGCGTCACCGAGGCGGTCGGCAACGTGGAAGGCGAGCTAACCGAGGTCGTTCTCGGGCTGGACGCGACCGACCAGCGGGCGCTCGACCTGGCCATGATCGAAGCCGACGGCACGGACAACAAGGGACGCCTGGGGGCCAACGCCATGCTTGGCATCTCCCTGGCTTCGGCGAAGGCCGCTGCGGAGTGGGCGGGCCTGGATCTCTTCCGTTACCTTGGCGGGGCCGGGGCTTACACGCTGCCGGTGCCGTGCGCGAACATCCTGAACGGCGGGGCCCACGCGGCCAACAACGTGGATTTTCAGGAGTTCATGATCGTGCCGGTTGGCTTCGATAGCTACGCCGAGGCGCTCCGGTCCGTCGCCGAGATCTACCAGGGGCTCAAGAAGCTGCTGGCCGAGAGGGGACTCTCGGGAGGTATCGGGGACGAGGGCGGCTTCGCCCCCGACCTGGAGAGCAACGGCGCGGCGCTCGCCCTGATCTCCGAAGCCGTAGAGCGCAGCGGTTACTCTCTCGAAGACCAGATCGCCTTCGCCCTCGACCCTGCGGCCTCCGAGTTCTACGAGAACGGCTCGTACAACCTCTCCGGCGAAGGCAAGACGCTTTCCAGCGAGGAGCTGGTGGATTACTGGGCGGGGCTCTGCGACGAGTACCCCATCCTCTCCATCGAAGACGGGCTGG
>JACCTS010000226.1 GCA_013812245.1 Rubrobacter sp. | reverse complement strand
GTTCTCGACTTCGAGGAGAGCCATGACCCTATCCCGTCTTCGCCGTGCCGAGGTACGCTTCGATCACCTTCGGGTCCTCGCGCACTTCTCGGGGGGTTCCCTCGGAGATCTTCTCTCCGTGGTCGAGAACCGTCACCCTATCGGAGATGCTCATGATGACGCGCATCTCGTGCTCGATGAGCAGGACGGCGATCCCCCGCTCCCCGCGCAGGCGTCCGATCAGGTCCGTCAGCCGCGCCGTCTCCTGCGGGTTCATGCCAGCCGTCGGCTCGTCGAGCAGAAGCAACCCCGGCTCCGAAGCCAGCGCCCGCGCTATCTCCAGCCGCCGCTGGTCACCATACGAGAGGTTCTTGGCGAACGTCTCCCGCCCCCGGATGCCGACGAAGTCGAGAAGCTCGCCTGCCTTCTCGCGGGCCTCGCGCTCCTCGCGCCGCGTTCCCGGCGTCCCGAGGACCGCCCCGAGAATGCTCCCCTTCAGGCGGGTGTGCATCCCGGAGAGTACGTTGTCCTGCGCGCTCATCGTCCCGAAGAGCCGGATGTTCTGGAACGTGCGGCCCATGCCCATCTGCGCCCGCCGGTGCGCCTTGTACTTCGTCACGTCCCTTCCCCGGAAAGTGAAGCTACCCGCACTCGGCTCATACAGGCCACTGAGCATGTTGAAAAACGTCGTCTTGCCCGCGCCGTTAGGGCCGATCAGGCTGACGATAGACCGCTCGGGGATGTCGAAGTCTACGGAGTTCACGGCGACCAGACCACCGAAGACCTTCGTGATCCCCCGTGCCGCCAGGATACTCGCCACGGTTGCGTCCCCCTCAGTCACGAGCGCCTCCCGCCGTCGCGTCGCCGGTGCCAGAAACGTGAAGTTCTTCAGCTCGTTGGCGGTTAGGGATTATCCCCTCCGGCCTCAAGAGCATCATCGCAACCAGGATGACGCCGAATATAAAGAAATTGTACCGGGGGAGGTCAACGTTGGTCAGGGCCGCGTTTCCGAGGGCGCCGCCGATAGAGTGGACCCACTCGTTCATCTGAGGGAGAAGGTAGAAGTTGAGTCCCTGCAAGAGGACGGCACCCAGGATCACGCCGTAGATGCTGCCCATGCCGCCGAGGATGACCATGCACAGGATCAGGATCGAGATGTTGAACGCGAACGCGTCGGGGAAGATGTTCTTTATGAACGCCCCGTAGAATGCCCCGGCGAGCCCCCCGAAAACCGCTCCCAGCGCGTAGGCCCACAGCTTCGTCGTCACCGGGTTGATGCCCATCGCGGCGGCCGCCGTCTCGTCCTCGCGCACCGAGATCCAGGCGCGCCCCAGCCGCGAGTCCCGCAGTTGCACGTTGACGTAGACCGTGATGAGGACGAGTACCAGGATCGTGTAGTACCACGGGTTCAGGTCCAGCGTCCCGAACCGCTGCCAGGCATCCAGCGAGTCCGGCAGGAACGGGATGCCAGGCGAGTCTATGGCCTTGATGCCGATGATCCCGTTGGTCAGGTTGAACCCGGCGAGGTTGTTTCCGTTCTGGAAGAAACGAGGGATGATCTCCCCGAACCCCAGCGTGACTATCGCCAGGTAGTCGCCCCGCAGTCGCAGCGTGGGCGCGCCGATGATCACGCCGCACAGGGCCGTGAAGGCGCCCGCCGCGACCAGCAGTATCCAGAACGAAATGTGGATGCCGGGAACCTCCCCGCCGGTGAGAGAGGTCGCCGTGGACCCGAAATTGAAGCTCACCTGCTGGAACTGGGACGAGGCGAACCAGCCGACCACGTAGGCGCCCAGCGCGTAGAACGCCACGAAGCCGAGATCCAAAAGGCCAGCGAAGCCGATCACGATGTTCAGTCCGAGGGCCAGCATCACGTAGATCGCGATGATGATGATCGGGTACATCAGGTCGGTCTCCAGGAACCCCTCCACGATCGGGAAGAGCAACGCCACGAGGATGAGCGCCGCCGGGAGGCCGTAGCGCGTCAACCTGGCAGCCACGCTACTCCCCGCCGCCCTGCACCGCAGAGCGATCACCCAGGAGACCACGCGGCCGGAACACGAGCACCAGGACCAGGACGCCGAAGATCACGATAGCCGTCCATCGTGTCCCGATGTACTGGTCGGACATGGCCCCGATGACCCCGATGAGGAGACCGCCGACCACTGCTCCTGTCAGGTTGCCGATGCCCCCGAGGACCGCCGCCGTGAAAGCGTAGAGCCCTTGGGTGAAGCCCACGTTGAAGACGGTGATGCCGTTGAAGAGGCCGTACATCACGCCCGAGGCTCCAGCCAGGATGCCGCCCAGCAGGAAGGTAATGGAGATCGTGCGGTTCACGTTGATCCCCATCATGGACGCCGCCTCTTTGTCCTGGGCGACGGCCCGCATCGCCTTGCCCTGACGGGTGCGCTGGATGAAGTACGAGAGCCCGACCAACAGCGGCACCGTCACCCCGACGACGAAAAGGTCGTTCCACCGGAACAGGATCGAGCCAGGCCCGAAGACCTTGTCGTCCGAGATAAGCTGGGGAAACGGGATCTGGGCCGGGCCCTTCCAGATCAAGCCGACGTTCTGGAGGATGAACGACATGCCGATGGCCGTGATCAGGACGGCCAGCCGCGGCGAGTTCCTCAAGGGTTTGTACGCTACCCGCTCTATCCCGACGTTTACCAGGCCGCAGACCGCCATCGCCACGAACAGGGCTATGAACACGCCCGCCACCTTGAGCAGCGTCCCGGAGTCGTCGGTTATGGCCCCGAACAAGCTCAGGCTGGCGAACGTGCCGGAGAGAACGGTCAGGCCGACGAAGGAGCCGATCATGAAGTTGTCGCCGTGGGCGAAGT
>JACCTS010000218.1 GCA_013812245.1 Rubrobacter sp. | reverse complement strand
CCGAGGTTTTCGTAGAACGACGTCTGGTTGGGCAGGTCGGTCAGGTGGTCGTGGGAGGCCTGGTACTCTAGTTGGCTTTCCAGGGCCCTCCGTTCGGCGATGTGGCGCCGCAACTCCTCGTTGATCGCCTCAAGCTCTGCGGTGCGCTCGGCCACCCGACGCTCCAACTCCTGCTCGACGCGCTTGCGTTCGCTGATATCCACGAGGACGTTCACCGCCCCGAGAAGTTTGTTTGACCCGTCGTGGATTGGGTTGGCGTGGGCGAACGCGGTGAGACGCCGGCCATCCGGACGCTCGATGACGATCTCGCGCCCGTTGTACTCCCTATCCGTCTCGAGCGCCAGTGCCATCCAGCATCGGTCGTGGGCGATAGGCGATCCAGCGGGTGAAAAGAGCCTGAAGGAGCCACAGAAGCGGTCCACAGGATCGCCCAGTTTCGGTGTACGCCCCCAAAGCTGCACCGCGTGTTGGTTAAAATAGGTGATCAGCCCTTCGGGGTCGCAGGTGTATGCTCCAGCGGGCAGCTTCTCCAGCAAGCGACGGAAGTGCGATTCCCCTTTGTAGAGGGCCAACTCAGTCCGCAGGTCCCGACCGATCTCTTCTCTTCGCAGTGCTTCTTCCTGCATGGCTACTTCCTTCCGACGCCGGGTGCAAGGACGGATCTTACGGGCTGTGCCGAAGACTGGTAAAGGATGCCGTCTTCAGCGGTGGCGACCACGACCAAGCTATGTCTCATCCTGTCTCATTGTTCTATTCACTACTTGGCTCCCCCCTCCTGTTAGATTCTAGAGAGTGACGGGAGGGAGATGGACCCCCGCCCTGCACAACGTTACAGAGCTATTATGGCGACGCCTACGAGGCTTGCCATCCCTCAAATGGCGTATGTTTTTTTGGCTGAGAAGGTGGATTCAATCGGTGAGTGCAACAGTTGATACCAGTGTATTAGCCGTTGGGCTCTTTGTCCGAAGTGCGTACCAGGCGGACGGCCTCTCTTCGAAACTCGGGCGGGAGCGGGAGGCGGTAGAAGCCGCGTTGAGGGAGCCGTGGAGTAACGGTCAGGTCGAGGGACACGTCTCCCGCCTGAAGTTCCTGAAGCGGCAGATGCACGGCAGAGTCAGCTTCAAGTTGCTTCGTCAGCGTGTGTTGAAGGCGGCTTGAGCTACCATCCAAGCGCCCGGTGGCTCTTGCGCTGCACTGAGAGTGACGGGGAACCACTCAACCGTGGCAAGTCCAAGTTTTGGGTGGCTAGTCGTCGGAGGACCGCTTCGTGGTGGCTCGGCCGTCGGCGAGCCATTGGAGCACCTCCTCGGCCGGCCGTGGCTTGCCGAAGTAGAAACCTTGGGCCAGGCCGCAGCCCAGCTCGTGCAACCGAGCGGCCTGGCCGGCGCTCTCCACGCCCTCGGCGATCGCCGCCATCCCGAGGCTGCTCGCGAGGCCCACGACCGAAGAGACGATCGCCTCGTCTTTGGCGTCTTTGTCGATCCCCGCGACGAAGGAGCGGTCGATCTTGAGGAAATTCACGGGCAACCTCTTTAGGTAGGAGAGCGAGGAGTACTCGGTCCCGAAGTCATCCACGATGAGGTTCAGTCCCAGGCCCCTTAGCCTGTCGAGCACGACGACGCTCGCTTCGGTGTCCCTCACGAGCACGCTCTCGGTTATCTCCAGGTCCAAGCTCGCCGGGTCCAACCCGGTCTCTTCGAGGACCCGGGCTACGTCCGAGACCAGTTCGGGATCCCTCAGCTGCCGGGCCGAAAGGTTGACGCACATCACCAACGGCGGGACGCCCGGGAACCGTTCTTGCCACTCCTTGGCTCGGCGGCAGGCCTCCCCCAAGACCCGCAGCCCGATTGGGACGATCAGCCCCGTCTCCTCCGCCAGCGGCACGAACGCCGACGGTGGCAGCATGCCCCGTTCGGGGTGGCGCCAGCGCACGAGCGCCTCGAAGCCGACGATCTTTCCGGTCGGGAGTTTTACCTTGGGCTGGTAGTGGAGCGCGAACTCCTCCTGCTGGATGGCCCGCCTAAGCTCGTCCTCCAGCCGCAGCCGCTGGAGGATCCGGACGCGCATCGCCTCCTCGAACACCCGATATCGCCCCTTGCCCTCTTCCTTGGCCCGGTACATCGCGACGTCCGCGTCCCTGAGGAGCTCCTCGGACCCGCCGCTCGAGGCGGAGAGCGCGACGATCCCGATCGAGGCGGAGATGGACGCCTCTCGTTCCGCCAGCACGAAGGGCTCGCCGAGGGTTCCGACGATCCGCTCGGCCACCCTCATCGCCTCGGCCTCGTCCGACGGGTGCTCAAGCAGCACGGCAAATTCGTCCCCGCCGAAGCGCGCGACCGTGGCCCCGGGCGTCAGTAGCGCCATCAGACGCTCGGCCGCCTCGACCAGAAGCTTATCGCCGGCCTCGTGGCCCAAGGAGTCGTTCACGTCCTTGAACCCGTCCAGGTCCAAGAACAACAGCGCTCCGGGTTCCTCCTGCATCCGGGCTCGGGACAAGGCGAGCTCCAGGCGCTGCGCGAAGAGGGTGCGGTTGGGCAGGCCGGTGAGCGGGTCGTGGAGGGCCTGGTGCCGCAGGCGCTCCTCCATGGCCTTGAGCTCGGTCACGTCCCGCTGGCTGGAGATCCAGTGCGTTATCTTTCCGTCGCTGTCGCGGATCGCCTCGATGTACCATTCCAAGACGTACTCCGAACCGTCCTTGCGGTAGTTGATCACGTTCCTGCCGTCGAACGGCTCTCCTCGGGAGAGGAGGCGCCGCAGGCGATCGAGCGGCGCTCGGTCGGTCTTGGGTCCTTGCAGGAGGCGCGGCGTCCTGCCTATGACCTCGTCGGGGGTGTAGCCGGTCATCCGGCAGAAGCCCTCGTTGACGTACACGATCTCTGGGCCGGGGTGGTCGAGCTCGGTGGTGGTGATCAGGACCGCCTCGTCCACGTGGCGCATGGCGGCCTCGAGCAGGAAGGCCTCCTCCCCGATGCGTTCCTTTTCCGACGGTCTCATGGCACGTCTCGTACCCTTTTCCGTGAGAGACGAACCTCACCTGCAGAGCCTGTTTCGCCCCTCTCTGGGCCGCTAGAAGAGCCCGTCGATTATTTGCAGACTCCCCCGAAGGGTACCGCGCGGGGGATTGGCCTTCTCATCCCATCTGTAGGGAGCCCTCCCCGAAGCTGCGCCTCTGTGTGGCGAGCCGCGGCCGTTGCTACCCTGCGGGTTCTGTGCTCCCTGAGACGGCGACGTTGAAGGCGGCCCCGTCGGGCATCGGTCCGCCGTTCCGGTTGTAGATGGCCCACTTGTCCACGTCTTCGTCGTAGCGGACGCCGATCGGGCGGTCGTTGTAGACGCCGTTGCCGCCCCCCGGGTTCCAGTTCTGGGTGACCGACACTTTGGCGTCCGGCTCGCCGTTGGTCAGCGGGTCGTCCAGGTAGGTGCTGTTCGCCACGTTGTTGACGAGCTCGGAGCGGTGGGTGAACCCGTCGGATTTCCGCGGGACGACCACCTCGAAGGTTGCTCCGGCCAGCACCGCGGTCCGGTCCTGGTTGAAGATTGCCCATCTCCGGGCCCTCGGCTCGAACCACACGCCGATGTTGTGATCGTAGGTAGCGCTTCCGGCGCTTACCCGATCCGCGGACGACGTGACGAGGACGACGGCGTTTGGATTGCCGTTGATGCTTGGGTCACTTAGGTAAGTGTAATCGCCCCGGCTGTTCTCGTCCGTAGCGGTGTGGGAGAACGTGGTCTCGCTGGAGTTCTCGCCGGAGTTGGCGTTCTCGGTATCTTGCTCGGTATCTTGCGCGGTCTCCAATCCGGTGCCTTCGACCGTCTTTGGGTCCGCGGCACTACTAGCGACGCCGGACATCGCGGCATCGTAGTCGTAGTAGCGATCGTACCATCGGTAGACGAAGTACCCCTCGACCACCAAGACGACGAGCGCTATGGCGAGCACCCCCGCCTTCGCATAGCGCCTTAGTATGGCGGATCACCTACCTCGCGCACCGGCCTCGCCCACAGGAACCATGGAGGAGATTGTACCCTGTCGGACGCCTAGGCCGCCCTATTCACCGAACCTCGCAGAAGGGCTATTCTCGGAAATAAACTTTTCGTAACACCTTCGGTCGATGCGCCTAGTACTCCTCACAGCCTAAAATAGACCCCATTACCTTCCTTCGGGACGGTTCTCCACCCCCCTCGGGGAACCGTCCCGAAGGACTAGGGCCGTCAGCACGGAGGGCTTGCCCACTCGGAGCTCTCGGAAGGAGGTAACATGTCGATGAAGGAGGACTTCTCACAACGCCCGGTAAGAGACCATCGGGGCGGGGGCGCGCGCGAAAGCTGTCTCCCCACAGCCCCATCATGGTCGGCGCTTCTGCGGAAGGTCACTACGCGGCCGCGTGCCTGGCGTGTGGCGTGAGGGGCCCCGAGCGGGAGGACGGCTGGGAGGCGAAGCTGGCCTTCGACGAGGCCTGCTAGCCTACTTCCGGCTAAGCGTTGCTATCCTCCCCCTACCCCGTTCGCCCGCCGGCGTAGAAGGTGCCATGAGGATCCTGATCGCTTACGAGGCAGGCCACGCACCGCGCCTACGGCGACGCCCTGGCGGGCGCCCTACGGGCACTCAGGCCGAGCGCGGAAGTGGTGGCCGTCGGCACGCTGGGACGGGAGTTCCGGAATTCCCTGCGGCGCTTCGAACCCCACATGGTGGTCTCCAGCCAGCCTGACGGCTCCGACGGCCGGATCGCGTGGTACAGGCTCTCGCCGGATCCAGGGGAACCCTCCGAGGTCTGCGTGGGCGGGAGGCGCGAGACGGCGGTGAACCCCGGGCTGGGGGAGCTACTGGCGGCCGTCGACGAGGCAGAGGATCTGATACTCACCGGGAGCGATCTCGGGGACTGCTAGCCCCCGCCGTCCGACTCCCTATTTACCCAACTGAGAAGAGGACACCCTATAGCATCAGTTGGGTCGTTCCTGAACTACCCTTCCAGTAGGATGAGGAGAAGGGAGCGCCATGGTCGCGCAGGATGGGATTGCCGGATCCGCAGCGGTCGCCGGGTGGTTGGAGGCGTTGGGCGAGCTGCACGATCAAATAGGCCACCGCTTCGTCCGCTCGGAGGCCAGGGAGCGTGTCCACCACTACCTGCTCGGTTTGCTCGGAAAGATCGAGCGCAAGAACGGCTGGCAACTCGCCGAGGCCATCGGGGAGCGGGATCTGCAGGGGGCTCGCATCTGGGGATTCGATGCGCGCCATCGCGGCCCGGTTGGGCCGTTCTGCATCGACGGTCAGCCGGGAGGTGGGCCGCCACGGCGGGCGTGGGAGCTACCGCGCCTTGAAAGCCGACGAGCGGGCCTGGGAGCGAGCGCAGCGTCCCGAGAGGTGCATGCTCGCAGAAAACGAGCGCCTACGAGGTGCGGTGGCAGAGAAGCTGAGGATGGACTGGTCGCCGCAGCAGATCTCTGGTTGGCTTGTAAGACACTGTCCCGATGATGAGGCGATGCGCGTGTCACAAGAGACCATCTACCGCACCCTTGTTCGTCCAGGCCAGAGGCGCTTTGAAGAAGGGGCTGCTCGCCCATCTGCGAAGCGGGCGGACGATGCGCCGGGCTCGGTGCGCCTCCACACAAGGCCAGCAGCGAGGGCAGATCAAGGAAGCTGTCTCCATCCGCCAGAAGCCGAAGACCGTACGGTACCCGGTCGCTGAGAAGGAGACCTGCTCTCAGGATCACGCAACACCCACATAGCAACCCTGGTCGAGCGCAGCTCGCGGTTCGTGATGCTGGTGCGGGTGGGAGGCAAGGACACCGGCAGCGTCGTGGAAGCCCTGAGCGACCAGATAAGGCGGCTGCCCGAGGCCATGGTGGAGACCCTCACCTGGGACCGGGGGATGGAGATGGCCGCCCACAAGCAGTTCACCGTAGCGACCGACGTAGCCGTCTACTTCTGCGATCCGAAGAGTCCCCGGCAGCGCGCCACTTCCGAGAACACCAACAGGCTCTTGCGTCAGTACCTGCCCAGGAGAACCGACCTATCTGTGTACGACCAAAAGGACCTCGACCTGATCGCGCTCAAGCTCGACACGAGGCCCCGCAAGACCCTCTCCTACAGCACCCCGGCTGCTACACTGACAGAGGCTGTTGCGCTCACAGGTTGAACCCACCACGGCCTTCTTCGCCAGGGAAGACGGGATCCGGTGAGTTACTACCACCTCATCGATGCGGAGAGGGCGAACTTCCCGGTCTGTGTTTTGTACGAGGTTCTGGGCGTTTCGAGGAGCGGCTACTAAGACTGGAAGATGAGGCCATCCTCAAGAAGGAGACGCGAGGACGCCACCCTCGCCGGCAAGATCCGCGAGATCCATCGCAGGAGCAGACAGACCTATGGATCTCCGAGGGTACATGCCGAGTTGAGGGTGCTCGGGAATCGCTGTGGCCGTAAACGGGTCGAGAGGCTCATGCGCCAAGCCGGACTACGGGGCTGCATGCGCGGCCAGAGGAGAGGGACCACCCGCCGGGGTAAGGGAGCCGCCGCGGAGGACCTGGTGAAAAGAGACTTCACAGCCCCGCGGATGGACATGATCTGGGTGGCGGACATCACGTATGTCACCGCTGGAGAAGGGTTCTTCTACCTGGCCTTCATCCTGGACGTCTACTCTCGTAGGGTCGTCGGGTGGGCGATGGCGAGCCATCAGGGAACCGAGCTCGTGGTGGACGCTCTCCAAATGGCTGTGTGGATGAGGAAGCCCTCTCCCGGCCTGGTTCACCATTCCGACCAGGGTGTCCAGTACACGGCACTCCCTTTCGGCGAAAGACTGAGGGAGGTCGGGATCACGCCGTCGATGGGAAGGACCGGGACCGCTCTGGACAACGTGATGGCCGAGAGCTTCGTCTCGATCTTGAAGGCAGAGCTGGTGAG
>JACCTS010000217.1 GCA_013812245.1 Rubrobacter sp. | reverse complement strand
GAGGTGTTGCCGTAGGAGGCCGTGATGACGCTAAGGAGGATCAAGCCGGGCAGGATGAACCGCAAGTAAGGCACGCCCTCGACCTCCCGCAAGCGGCTCCCCAGCCCGTAGCCGAAGACCACGACGTACAGAGCCGAAGTGAGGAGGGGTGCGCACAGCGTCTGGGTCCAGACCGTGAGAAACCGGTTGACCTCCCTTGAGAGGAGGGTGCGGAACGGGAGGCCCAGCACCCCAGGCGTCTGCTCGACTTCGTCGTGGTTCACCTCGACCATGCCACCACATCATATACGAGTGGAGAGATGCTATGTAAGCGATTCTGAGAACCCCTTTAGCCGAACTTCTTTTCTTAGAACTCCGTACACGCGAAGCGCGCAGAGTTGACCTTCTAGGCACTCGGGTGCATAGTGCCGCTTCACCCCCGAGGTGGGGCGACTATCACCACCACGCCCGCCACGCAGATCGCCGCACCTAGCAAGTCCCACCGGTCCGGCCTGAACCCGTCGATGACCACGCCCCACAGCAGCGCCAGCGCGATGAACACCCCGCCGTAGGCAGCGTAGACCCTCCCGAACTCCGAGATCGGTTGCAGCGCGGCCACCACCCCGTACGCTGTGAGGATTGCCGCGCCGAGGAGCGCCCACAGGAAGGGCTTGTGGTCGCGCATCCATCCTTCGCGCCTCCGCGGCTTCGTTTCATCGGATCAGAGACATCTGAAGCAGCGGCCCGCAACGGGCTCAAGGAAAAGCCCTGGAAGGAAGACTCACATGCCGACTCAGGAGATCAGACAACGAGTAAACCGGCGGCTGGAAGAACTGTACTGGCGGCGCCTGTTGCTACACGACGATGAGGCCGTCAGCTACTATGTCTCAGGCATCGGCTATAAGAAACCCGAGCAGATCGCGGAAGCGGAGCAGAAGTCTTTCGCCATCAGCCTCGCGATCACGGACGGCGAGGTCTTTGACGCTGGAGATCACGACCGGTCGTTCGCCCTGCAGTCCATCTCCAAAGTATTTGTCTACGGCCTGGCCCTGGAGGTCTGCGGACGCGACCGCGTTCTCGAGCGGGTGGGAGTGGAGCCGAGTGGCGATGCTTTCAACTCCATCGTCTTCGACGAACGCAACAACCGCCCGTACAATCCGATGGTCAACGCTGGGGCGCTAGCGGCGACCGCCCTCGTAGCGAGCGAGGAAACCGCGGAACCTGCGCTCGAACGCATACTGCTCACCCTCCGGCGCTACGCCGGGAACGAGGATCTGAAGGTCGACGAGGACACCTTCGAGGCTGAGATGCGTTCGGCGGATCGGAACCGCGCGACGGCCTACCTCATGCGTAGCGACGGTATGCTCGCGGGTGACGTCGAGGCGACCCTCGCCCTCTACCTGCGTCAATGTTCCGTGCGCGTTACCTGCCGCGACCTCGCGATGATGGCGGCCACGCTGGCGAACGGCGGAGTGAATCCCGCGACCGGAGAGCGGGCGCTCACCCCCCGCTACGTCAGAGACGTCTTGAGCGTCATGCACACATGTGGCATGTATGACTTCGCGGGGCAGTGGGCGTATCGGATCGGCATCCCTGCCAAGAGCGGGGTGAGCGGTGGCATCATGGCCGTCGTCCCAGGCAAGCTTGGCATCGCAATTTTCTCGCCGGGGCTCGACGCATACGGTAATAGTGTCCGGGGCACCGCAGTATGCGAGGAGATCTCCGAGCGTCTGGGCCTGCACATCTTCGCCGACAACGCCGAGGACGCTTTGCTCGGTTCCGCAAGGTCCTTATAGGGGAACTACCCGGCGCTCAGGCGCAAAGACTTCACCTTCCCTCCCCGGAACTTAGCCTCCGCGACGCCCTCCAAACGGTCGGAGGAATCGTCGCCCCTGAGCGTCCTGACTGTCCAGGCGATCCCGTGCCGCGCGACCTGCTTCTTCGTCGGGTCCACGCGGACATCCCCCGCAAGGTAATCCGCCACGAACTTGTGTATCTCCCGCTGCCCCCTGTAGGTACCGTGGTTCGGAAACGGCGCTGAGGATGTGATCTCCGCGTCTTCGGCGAAGAAACCCGCCACGGCGTCGGGGTCCTGGCTCCTCCAGGCGCCCTCGAAGGCGAGCGCCGCGAGGAACTCATCAGCCTGGGCCTCGCCGTGCGACATCAGGTCCTCGATAAAGCGAGGATCCCGGTTCAGCTTCGAGGCGGCGCCGAGGGAGCCTGGGAAGCGGGAGCGGGACAGCTCGATCACGCGCACCACGATCTGCTTGTACTTGCCTTCGCGCGAGAGGCGGCCCTCTTCCAGCATCTGATCGATCTTCTCGATGAAACCAAGCTCCTGGTGAAGA
>JACCTS010000184.1 GCA_013812245.1 Rubrobacter sp. | reverse complement strand
TCTCGTTCACCGACGACGCCCTCGGCGCGGTCGCGGAGCTGGCGCTGGAGCGTGGCACCGGCGCCCGCGGACTGCGGAGTATCCTGGAATCCGCGCTCTTGCCGACCATGTATGATCTGCCGAGCCGGTCGGACGTAACCAAGTGCGTCGTGGACGCCGACACGGTGAAGGACGGCGTGCAGCCAACCCTCACGACCGGCTCCAACGCCAAGTACTCCTACGACGAAGAAGAAACCGCTTAGGGCGCATCGCTCCCGGTAGTCTTGAATCGTATTTCCTCGACCTACGACTGATCAAAAACATCGGAACTCGATAACGGCGGAAGGTATCTCCCACCCTTGAGCGAGAAGATCCCGAAAACCTACGATTACCGCTCCGTCGAGGGCCGCATCTATGAGGAGTGGGAGCGGGCCGGCGTCTTCGGTGCGGACCCGGACCCGGAGAAGGAGCCCTACTGCATCGTCATCCCGCCCTCCAACGTCACGGGTGCGCTGCACATGGGCCACGCGCTGAACGGCGCGATCCAGGACGCGCTCGCCCGGCGGGCCAGGATGAAAGGCTACGAGACGCTTTGGCTACCGGGCGTGGATCATGCCTCGATAGCGGTCCAGAATGTCGTCGAGCGCAAGGTTCTGCGCGAGGAGGGCAGGTCGAGGTGGGACCTCGGACGTGAGGCGTTCATCGAGCGGTGCCGGGAGTTCGCCCTGAAAACGCGAGAGCGGATACTCGGCCAGTACAGGCGGCTGGGCGTTTCGGTGGACTGGCGCCGTCTGCAGTACACCATGGACGAAGAATATGTCGACGCTGTTCTCACGGCCTTCATCGAGCTGTACGAAGACGGCCTGATCTACCGCGGTAACCGCATCACGAACTGGTGCCCGCACGACCGCTCCGCCATCAGCGACCTTGAGGTCAACTACGAAGAGGTTGACGGCAGGCTCTACGGTATCCGCTACCCGTTCGTCGATGGCAAAGGCCCCGGACCAGACGGCAACGACTACGCGCAGGTCTTCACCACCCGTCCCGAGACCATCCTCGGCGACGTTGCGCTCGTCGTCAACCCCGACGACGAACGGTACACGGACCTAGTGGGACGCCGGGTCGAAGTTCCGTTCGTGGAGCGTGAGATCGAAGTTCTGGCCGACGAGTACGTGGACCCCGAGTTCGGGACCGGCGTGCTCAAGGTGACCCCGGCGCACGACCCCAACGACTTCGAGATCGGCGAGCGGCTCGGCCTCGAACCGGCCAACGTCATGAACCCGGACGGCACGATCAACGAGAAGGGCGGCGAGTTCGCCGGCATGAGCCGGGAGGATGCCCGCAAGGCCCTGGTGGAGAGGCTGGACGGACGGGGACTGCTCGGAGAGGTCCGGCCGTACACGCACAGGGTCGGGCACTGCGACCGCTGCGGGGCGGTCATCGAGCCCTGGCTCTCGGAGCAGTGGTGGTGCTCGATGCGCGAACTGGCCGAGCCCGCGATAGCCGCGCTTAGGGAGGGAGGGATCACGGTCTACCCCGACTCCTGGCGCCGCGAGACGATCCGGTGGCTGGAGAACATCCGGGACTGGAACGTGAGCCGCCAGCTCTGGTGGGGACAACGCATACCGGTGTGGTACGGCCCGGACGGCGAGGTCGTGGCTTCCAAAGAATCGCCGGGCGAAGATTTCGAGCAGGACCCCGACGTTTTCGACACCTGGTTCTCCAGTGGCCTGTGGCCCATCGCGACCCTGGGCTGGCCCGACGAAGAAGCAAAAGACCTCCGGTACTTCTACCCGACGAGCCTCCTATCGACGGCGCGGG
The DNA here is from genome assembly GCA_013812245.1 of Rubrobacter sp. Taxonomy (GTDB): domain Bacteria; phylum Actinomycetota; class Rubrobacteria; order Rubrobacterales; family Rubrobacteraceae; genus JACDGB01. The sequence continues at coordinate 993 of JACCTS010000184.1, read as the reverse complement.
AGATCATGTACCTGTGGGTGGCGCGCATGATCATGATGGGCCTGCGTTTCCGGGGCGAGGTACCGTTCCACAAGGTGAACGTCCACTCCATCGTGCTGGCGGAGGATGGGACGAAGATGAGCCGCTCGAAGGGCAACACCATAGATCCCATTGACCTCCTCGACGAGTACGGCACGGACGCCGTGCGTTTCGGCCTCCTCTACCAGTCCTCGACCCAGGACTTCCCGTACTCTCGCGAGCGGGCCGAGATGGGCCGGGCCTTCGTCACCAAGCTCTGGAACGCGATGCGGTTCGTGTCGAGTTACCCGAAAGAGGTAGAAGGGCCCGAAGAACCTTCGGCGTCGGAACGTTGGATCCTCTCTTCACTCAACCGCACAGCCCGCCGCTACGACGAGTTGCTGGAGGAGTGCGAGTTCTCAGAGGCGATGCGCCTGGTCTACGACTTCGTCTGGCACGAGTTCGCCGACTGGTACATCGAGATCTCCAAATCCACGCCTTCCACGGAGACCCCACGCGTGCTGCGCGAGGTCTTCTCAGGGATACTCAGGCTCCTTCACCCGGTCATGCCGTTCGCCACCGAAGAGATGGCGCGGATGCTCGGCGAGGATGAGTTGCTCGCGCGGCAGAGCTTCCCGGAGTTCGAGCCGGCGCTCGACGACTCCGAAGCGGAAGACTTGCTCGAACGTACCCGGCGGGCCGTCTCCGCCGTGCGCTCCTTCCGGGCGGAAGCGAAGATCGAGGGCAAACTCGAGGGCCGCGTGCCGGACGGCGTGGACGAGAAGGTCTTCGTTTCGCTGGCTAGCGTGAGTCCTGTCGAGGACCTGGACGGCGCGACGCGGGCGACGCTCCCGGCGGGCGACGTGGCTGTGGAGATCGTGTTGAGCGAGGATCTCAGGCGTGGCGAGGTGGAGCGGTTGCGGAAGGAAATAGATCGCGTCCACCAGGAGGTACGCCGCGCGGAAGGCAAGCTGTCGAACGAGAAGTTCGTAGAGC
>JACCTS010000167.1 GCA_013812245.1 Rubrobacter sp. | reverse complement strand
AGGGTGATTCCGGAAACAGGGAACTGGGGGCCACGTAGGCGAAGAAGCCGAAGGCTATCCAGCGCGTCCAGCGCGGCACGAAACGCCCATCGGGGAAGAGGAAGAAGAACAGGAACACGGACCCGATGCTCATAAACGACTCGAGGAAGCTGCCCAGGCGGTCCCAGACCGGGTGTAAGTCTCCCAGCGCCTCGATGGCTCCCGAAAAGGTGGCCCCGAGCAGCACGAGCAGCAACGCGACGAACAGGGCCATTAGCTCGTTGGATCTGCGCCAGAAGATGAGTGCGGCTAACGCGAAGCACACCGCCGAGAAGACCAGGCCCAAAACGAGATAATAGGCGGCGTAGAACCCGACGGACAGCCCGAGCCCTGCCAGGGTTGTGCCGGATGGCGCCGCGGGCGGCGTCACCGTAGCCGGAGAGGTCGTAGAGCTCCCCGTAGAGCGGCACGAGACCGGCAAGAAAGAGCGTTACGGTCAGCGAGGCTACGCCACCCACATCACCTGCAATACGGCGAGTCAGCGGCCACGGAGTATGATCGGCGGCGTCTCGGATCGCGCCGGAGCCTGTGCAGCGTTCATGGGACAACCTTTTTCCGATGTTCTTCCACGAGCCGGCGTCTACCTTCAGGGCGGCCACCGCCAACGCTCTTCGGTCCCGGAGACCACGCCAAGTTGCATCATCAGCCCCGCAGAGTCCCAGTTCGACCGGCTCTCCCGGATCCTACCTCCAGAGGCCCGGCTGACGCACGTACCCTCTATCTCTATCCGCTCCCCGGTATCCCCCGGGTGACGCTGACCGTAAAGAGGGTCGTCACCCTGCCGCTTTCGGTGGTCATCTGGGCCTCGACGGTGGTTCGAACGTCGGGAAACGCGCTCCGTATCCTCCTGACGAGGCCTTTCATTCCTTCGGGACCGCGCACCTCGCCGTCGGGATCGGCGGCAGGGTCGTGGAGTTCGAAGTTGGAGGCGAAGATCTCGTCAACCACGTCGAGTCTTCCCTGGTTGAAGACCTCCTCCCAGAATCGGTTGACGCCGCCCTTGCTCGTTTCTTCCACTCGGCCACCCTCTTCCGCCATCACTCCCGCCTTTCGCCTAGTAGGAACACCCGGCGATGCCTCCGTACGGTCATGATGGCATCAGCCGGGTGCGACGGCATCCCTCAAATGGACCATATTTCGCTGGTGCCTCGAACCGTTCTACTCGAACACCAGCCAGGAGCCTCTGATGTCGGCGCCGCTCCCTTCGCTTCCGCTTCCCGGCACCACGCTCACGAGGCGGGCGCCTTCGCTAGCGAACTTCTCCAGAGCTTTCCCGGCCTCCTCTGAATGCACGATGAAAGCGGCCCGATGCTCTTTCGCGGCCTCCTCGAAAGAGCGTTCCCGGTCTCCCTTCTCTCCCCCGGCCTGCGCCAAGAGCTTCTCCCGCTCCGCCGCCTCGGCCAGCAACTGCTCCCGGTGAGCCTGCACCTCCATTTCGCGGGCGCTCATCCTCCCACGCCACTCCTCGATGTGGCCCTCGATCCCGTGCAACAACCTCTCGATGGAGGTCTCTCTCCTGCCCACGACAAACTCCTTTCCCTGATCTTCCGTCCCGATCAACGACGACTCACATTGCCCGAGTTAGCCGGCACCTCCATTCTCTCCTATCCACCGTGGTGCTCCCACTCCACCGCCCGCGTCCGCCCGGTCACACCGTATCCGGGCGAGGTCTCCACCAGCCCCAGGTCGCGGACGGCGCGGCGGGCGGCCAGGCCAACGACAGCGGTGAACGTCGGGTAGGCGAGCTCCACGTCCGCGAGTTGCTCCACGGTCATCCCGGCGCGCATCGCGGTGGCGGCGATCTGGACGACCTCAACGGCCTGCTCCCCGACGATGTGCGCCCCCAGGATGCGGCGCGAACCGCGGTCCACCACCAGCTTGCAGACCCCCCCCGGATGCCCGTCTATGACGCCGCGATCCAGGTCCGCGTAAGGGACGACGGAGGCCACGCAGTCGTGATCGGCGCTCGCCCCCTCCTCCGTCAGGCCGACGCTACCGTACTCAGGGTCGGTGAAGCCGCCGTGCGACACGATCTCGTGCCGGTAGCCGCGTCCACCGCCGAGCACCGCCCTCTCCGCCGCCAGGGCGCCCTCGTGGGTCGCGCTCTGCACCAGCATCATCCGCCCCGTCAGGTCCCCCGCCGCGAACACGTGCGGGGCGCTCGTCCGCAACGAATCGTCCACCCGCACGTACCCGCGTTCAGCCTCCACGCCCGCTGCTTCAAGGTTCAACCCCTCCGCGTTGCCAGGCCACCCGACCGCGAGCACGACCGCCCCAGCATCGAGGGAACACCCCTCCCCGCCGCGCGAGTAGAATAACCGGACGCCGTCGTTCCTCCTCTCTACCCGCTCCACCCCGCCGACGCCGGTAACGACCTCGATGCCGCGCGCCGAAAACGCCCCGGCCACCCCGCCGGAGACCACCTCGTCCTCGCCGGACAGGATGCGCGGCGCGACCTCCAGGAGGGTGACGCGCGCCCCGAACGCCGCGAAGACCGAGGCGAGTTGGCAGCCGGTGGCGGCCCCGCCGACGACCGCGACCGAGGGCGGCAGCGACTTCATCTTCCATACGTCGCTGTGCGTCAGGGCGTGCTCCGCGCCGGGGAAGGGCAGTCTCCGGGCGTGCCCGCCCGCGCATAGGACGAACCTCTCTGCCCTGAGGGTCGTTCCGTCTCCCAGCGCGAGCGCGTTCCTGTCCACGAACCGGGCGTCGCCCACGCGGTCGAAGACGTGTACGCCCGCCTCTTCGAGCCGGGATCTCAACTGCTTCTTCTCCTGGACCTCGTACACGATGCGCTGCGTCCGGTTCAGGAGGCGGGCGAAGTCCACTTTCGGCGGCTTCCCTTCGAGGCCATAGTCGGCGTACTGCTCGGCGTCGCGCACCAGGCGGGCGGCGTGGGCAAGCACGCGGGTCGGGACGCAGCCGTCGTTGGTACAGGTCCCGCCCAGGTTCCCCCGCTCCACGAGGGCTACGCTCGCGCCCAGTTCGCGGGCGCGCAGGGCCGCCGTGACGCCCGCCGGGCCGCCGCCGATTACGATGATTTCGTAGCTGGTCAGCATTTCAGCACTTCAGCCTGTCAGCTTCCCGCGGCTTGAGTCTTGCCGCGCCTTGCGAGACGGCTTCCGGCAGGGACGTTTTCGACAAACGGTTCGTGAAGCGACCGTGAGCAACAAACCACGCCCTCCTTGCTGACTAGCTGACCGGCTGACTGTCTTGATTCTCAGCCATCAGTTTTCCCTCTGTCGCTCGACTCCCGTAACCACAACGACACGCGCTCCGGTTGCACCGTATCCCGAACTACCGTCACCAGATCGTCGCTCAACGTATCGAGATCCGTCTCGTCCCGCAGTTTGGCGCTGAAGGTTCCGAGAGTTTTCGCCGCATCGTATTTCTTTCGGTAGAAAAGCCGGTCCACGAAGTTTTGTATGCGGCCTCGCAAAGGATTGAACAGCGCGGCGATGCCCAGCGTCGAGGCGACGATCACGAGCTGGGAGCCTTCGCCGGTCAGGACGCGGAAGGCGTATTGCAGGGACACGACGACCCCCACGTACACCAGTGCCAACGTTGCCGTCAGAGCGCCGTAGACCA
>JACCTS010000161.1 GCA_013812245.1 Rubrobacter sp. | reverse complement strand
TTCCTCAAGCCGGCGACGCCGCTCATCTCCGAGGGAGACACCGTCGAGTACGAGCAGAAGCTCGGCGAGCCCGTTGACGAGGGCTTCTCCATCGGTGTGTGGTCGAGCATGGACGGTACCGTCTCCTCCATTGAGGACGAAGTCCTCGCCATCAGCGACGGCGAGTCCTTCAAGCAGGAGGCCGAAGCCGAGGCGGAGGCCGAGACGCGCCGGTAGGCTTTAGGTAACGGGCATCAGTTTTGGGCCGGGGCATGGAGGCCCCGGCCTTTTCGCGTTGCCGGTAGAATATTGGGCCTGGAGCAGGGCGCAGCGGGCGGGAAACGGGATGACTTCTCTGTTTCGATGTGGAAGCTCAATCTCTACGCGCTCGTTGTCACGCTGCCTCCGATTGCGATCTTGGCGTCGGTCTACTTGTGGATGTGGGGGGATGATCTCCCGTCCGGCTTCTCGGCCCTTGCTTTCTCATTCGCTTTAATAGTCTTCGGTGTCCTGGCCCACGAGACGCTCCACTGCCTCTCGTGAGCGTACTTTAGTGGGAAGCCGCTCTTCGCCATGAGGTTCGGATTTTAGCCAAAGACGCTCACACCTTACGCACATTGCAAAGAGCCGATGCGGGCTCGCGCCTACCGGCTTGGGGTGGTCACGCCGGGGATCGTGCTGGGCGTTGTTCCTTCGGTCGCCGGGATAATCACCGGAAACGGCTGGGTAATGTCCTTCGGACTCTTCTTTAGATTTGTGGCGGGCGGGGATTTCCTCATCCTCTGGCTTGTCCGCCGGGTGGCCGGCCGAGCGCTGGTCGAAGACCATCCAACGAAGGTCGGCTGCTCCGTCTACGAAGCTGGAATAGAGTGAAGCGTTATCCAGCCTTGACGCGTAGCTTCTCCACCACCTTCCATAATTCTTCGTCGTTCGGATCGCCGTCGAAGGGTGGGATGGCGTATCCGCCGTGAGATTCGGCGAAGTCCGGCTGATCGTCCACGACGAAGTCCACGGAGACGGGCGGCGGAATGGACTTTCCGAAGCATCCGAAAACGATGTCTTTGACTCCCAGAAATTCCGCCGCGGCCCTGGCGTACCCGCTTCCCGCGCTAGACCACAGGTAGATGTGATGATCCATCTCCGAGAGTTTCGAGAGCGCTTCCCGGACGAGCGGACGGGGCCGTCCGCCGGAGATCAAAGTCCCCTGCACGTCGAAGAAGACGTTCATTACCAGGCGTAGTCCACGGTGGTCTCCAGCACGGCCAAGTCGAGCGCCATCGGGATCAGCCACCCGAGGTTCGGCATCGTGTTCAACCCGGCCACGTCCGAGACGGGATATGCAGTGATCTTCTCCACTTCCTGGCCGGAAATATCGTCCACCGGGCTTTCTGCGAATGACCTGAAAAAGTAGGTGAGGTTTCCCCGGTTCTCGATCTGGCAGAATAGCTCCCACTCGTGGATGAGCAGGCCGGCCTCCTCGCCGAACTCCCTGACCATCGCGGCGACGGGCGAGGCGTCCGAACGTTCGATCTTGCCTCCCACGCCGTTGAGCCGCCCTCTTTGCCAGTCGGGTTTGATCTTCTCGACCAGAACCACCTGCTTCCGGTCGGCCGAGAACAGGAACCCCGCCACGTACTCCACCCGGATTCTAGGAGTCCTTCTCTACTTCTCCGGCGTTGTTGCCGGGCAGGAGGTTCTGCGCTTGCTGTGAGAGACGGGTACGCAGTTCTTCGAAGGAGATGCCGCTGAGGGACGGAAGCTCGAAGTCCCTCAGCATCCGCGTCAGGACGTTGCCGCCGCCGAGTTCGATCCACTCCTCCACCCGTATCCGGGCCAGCGTCTCCACGACCTTGACCCAGCGGACGGGGGCCACCATCTGTTGCTTGAGCGCCTCGCGGACTGCCTCGGCTCCGGTGTGCACGGCCCCGTCCACGGCGCTCACGACGGGAACCTCCGGCACGCGGAACTCCACGCTGTCGAGCACCTCGCGCATCTTTTCGCCGGCCGCCGCCACGTAGGGAGAGTGGGCCGCGAAGGGTACCGTCAGGGGAATTTTCCGTCCTCGAACCTTGGAGACGGCGTCACCCAACGCGTCGCGAAGGCCGGAGACCACCGTCTGGCGCGGCGAGTTGTAGTTGGCGATTACCGACCCCTCGGACTCTTCCAGGGCCTCCTCGACCTCTTCAGGGCGGGCGCGCAGGATGGCGACCATGCCGCCGGGGATCTTCTCAGCCGCCTCGGCCAGAAACTGGTCCCTCTGGGCCACGAGCCAAAGGCCGGTCTCGAAGTCGAAGCAACCTGCGGCGTAGGCTGCCCCGTACTCGCCGAGCGAGTGCCCGGCGACCACGTCAGGCCGCACCTCGAGCTCCCGGCTCTCGTCGGCATCGCGGGCCGCGCTGACGAAGTGCTTCACCTGGTCCGGAACTCGCTCTCCGACCACCCGCCGGATCTCCGGCAGCAACTCCGCCGCCGGCTCCACGACGCCGCCACCTTGTCCCGGAAACACAAATGCTCTCATAAGCTCGCCAACCCCATGGATACCGAAAACTCCTCGACCCTTGCATCCTGCCGAAACCGGACGCAAGAGATATTTTTACCACAAGGCGTAGTTCCCCGCGAGTGCGCTACAGGCCGCCTCTTTCACCCGGATGCGCCACTCCCTTTAGACAGTCTCTCCGTCAGGCAGGTTACGACGTTACGGCGCCACAACGCGCAGCGCGCCCGGGAGCGCCCGCGCCCGGAAGATACGGGTGGGAGACAGGATCTCGCCGTCCACGTGCGCCGGGACTTCCTCCGCCATCTCTATCTCGACTTCCCGGGCCCGCGCCACGTGTACTTTTGGGTTCCGGAGCAACGTCCCATTCAACGCTGCCGGTATGAGCCGCAGCACTTCGGCGCGGTTGATATCGTCGGACCAGATGACATCGAACATCCCGTCGTCCAGACGAGCCTCGGGTGCTAGCTTGAACCTCGCTCCATAGGTGGTTCCGAGCGCCGCCGCGACCAGGATGGTCCTGGCCTCGACGCGCTTCCCGTCAAGCTTCAGCGTCGCCTCGTGACATCCGAAACCCCACAACAGGCGTCCGACCGACCACAAATAACCCCCGAACCCCCCGAGGTATCTGGGCGCTTCGGCCACACCGGCGGCGACCTCGGCGTCGAAGCCGATCCCGAGCCCATTGTTGAAGTAGATCCCGTTGACCTCGCCAGCGTCCACCGCCCACACCTTGCCGGCTTTGAGCACCTCAAGCGCCCGCCGCAGATGACCCCCCACCCCCAGCGCCTTGACGTAGTCGTTGCCGCTACCCACCGGCAGTATCCCCATCGTCCGTCCGGTCCCGACGCAGGCCGCCGCCACCTCGTGTACCGTGCCGTCGCCTCCAGCCGCGACCACCAGCGCATCTTCCGGGAGACCTGAGGTTATCCGGGCGGCATGACCCCGCTCCTTCGTAACGTGCCAGATCACCTCGCCGCTCCCCGCCAGCGAGCGTGAGATCTCCGTCCGTCGCGACGCTGCCCGGCCCTTGTTTGCCGTCGGGTTGAACACCACGTGTTTCTCTCGTCTCCGCATGATCCCCCACCGAGAATACCAGCGTCTCCGTGCATGAGCTTCTAGTGCAAGTTGAGAGTACGCCGGGGATTCACGTCCCGGAACCCTCACGCCGTGAGGGAGACCGGTCGAGGCTTCTTTCGCCTACACCCTTTGGGGATTTGAAGCACTCCCCTTCGGAAGGGGTGATCTTCGGTAAAGGACCTCTGCGGTGGGCCGGTCGTCGCTTGGGCCGTCCGCCGGCCGCCATCAGGGCCACGGTGAAGATAAACGTAAATCAGAGATACATACTCTCTTGAGGCTCGGGGTCAGAGTCGCGTGGGGGTGAGAAGAGAGTACAATACTAAATACTATGGAGAATGTACTGGAGAATTGCCTGCATTTGGAGGGCTTGCGCGTGTTGGCGGGGAGCGAGTTCCGGTGTCCGGTCTGCGAGGAAAGGTTGGATGTCGCCGGCGTAGCCCGGTGGGTGCGAGAAGCTGAAAGGGCCCGAGATGAGGCTTACTCTATGATTGAAGGTGACGAGTTTTCCCGGATCGTGCGGGAGGAGCGGCAGCAGGAAGTTTATCGTCGCCGGAAGGCATTGTACGAGTTGCAGAGCGCGCCGCGGATGGCCATGGCGAGGCCGGAGATGATCCTGGTGGTCTACGATCTGCGGCAGGACAGCTACGAGTGCAGGATCTTCTACAAGGAACCACGTCCGGTGGGCGGCACGGAGTTGGTGAGCGTGGGCGCGGTGGAGGAGGAGATCCTGGACCTCCGCTCGCACGCGGACCCGAACGTGCGGATCGCCGCCGGCAAGGTGGAGGAGTTTCACCTGTTGCGCTCGAAGGCTTCAGAAGACGAGCCGGCGCCGCTGCGGCGGGTGTTCTACGCCAACGAATTCTGAGCGGGCCGGTACTTCGATCCCGGTTCGCGCGGATGTTCTGGCGACCAGTGCTGCCGGTGGGTACAATGAAGCCGTGAATGATGTCATCCCGAAAGGCGTGGTGCGATGAGCGGGAGTAACTTCATGATGATGGTCTTCATTATCCTGATACTCCTCTTCATAATCATGCAGCTAGGACCCTTGATCTCCGCTTTCTGAGAGCGGGTACGTCGCTAGGGTCGAGTACGCGGCACCGGCCTCTCCCAACATGCTCCGAACCAACTCCACCTCCCGCACCGGAAACCTCAACCCTTGCGCGGTGGTTTTTGGTAGCTCCAGCCTGGCCGGACGCCCGCGGACCCGACCGAGCGTTAGGTGCGGCCTGTAGTCGCGGCCTTCGCTGTCGAAGCCGAGGGCTTCGAGAGAGTTTTCGAGGTCTTCAGCAAGAGCGCGCAGCAGGTTGTGACCCTTGCCGATGCCGGCCCACACCACGCGGGCCTTCTTTGCGGACGGGAAGGCCCCGAAGCCGGAGGTTTCCGCCTCGAACGGTTCGTGCCGGGTACTCACGGTGGTGAGCACGTCGCGTACCGGCGCCAGTTCCTCTTCCGGCACGTCGCCGAGAAACATCAGGGTCAGGTGAACGTTCTCGGGCCGGGACCACCGGACGTTTCCCCGCGTGGAGAGGTCATGGACCGCCCGGAGCAGCGTCTCGCGGACCTCGGGCGGCGGGAAGACGGCGATGAACGTCCGCATGTCTATAGGTCGGCGAGCTTGTCCGCGGCGCGGAAGTGGGCGGCGCGGTTCGAGATCAGGGCCGCCGTCGCGCCGGCCCCGACCCCGTTGTCCACGTTGACCACCGAGAGGCCAGGGGAACAACTCTGGAGCATGCCCAGGATGGCGGCGGTCCCGTCGCCGCCGAGGCCGTAGCCGGTGGAGGTGGGGAGTCCGATCACCGGCACGTCCACCAGCGCCGAAACCACGGTCGGGAGCGCGCCCTCCATGCCGGCCGCCACGATCAGGGTGTCAGGGTCGAAGCCGCGAAGGTCCCGCAGAGGCTCGGCCATCCTGTGGATGCCGGCCACGCCGATGTCGTGGAAGCTCCTGACCTCCGCGCCCATCTCCCTGGCCACCGCGACAGCCTCTTCCAGAACCGGTAGGTCCGAAGTGCCGGCGCACAAAGCCGCGACGCGTCCACCCGAGGGGTGCGGCTCCCCCGTACCGACGACGATGGAGCGGCCAGCCTCCCGGAGCGGTGTGCCCGGCAGTGAGCGTTCGATCTCCGCCCGGTGATCCGGCGAAGGGTTGCTCACCACCACGCGGTCCCGAGACTTCAAGAAAGCCTCGCAGATCTTTGCAACCTGGGCTGGTGTTTTGCCGCTGGCATAGACGATCTCCGGCACGCCCTTGCGTGGGGAGCGGCCCAGATCTAGGATCGCGAACTCGTCCACATAGCGCACCTCGCCGCTGCTCAGGCGGCCGGCCGCAGCAGAAGGGGAGAGCGCGCCGCTCGCCACGGCGTCTAGAACATCGCGCAAATCGTTTGGCTCTTCCGGCATGCGCTTCAGTGTAACGTTCTCCGCAAGGGGGTAGTATCTTTGCGCTCAACCCCGACTTCCTAGAAGAGAGGCGTTCGATGACGATTCTGCAATTGATCGCCTCTGCGGTCGTGATCGTTGCGGCGGCGGCGCTGTTCACCAACGCCGTCGAGATACTGGGCGAGCGGCTGAACCTGGGACAGGGTGCGGTAGGGAGCGTGCTCGCTGCCGTGGGGACCGCGTTGCCTGAGACCATGATCCCGTTCGTCGCCATAATAGCGATCCTGCTGGGTGGCGGAAGCGCCGCCTCCAGCGATATTGGGGTCGGGGCCATCCTGGGGGCGCCGTTCCTGCTGGCGACACTAGCGATGTTCGTCGCCGGGGTTTCCATCCTGGCTTACCGCCGTCGCCGCCAGACCGACGACGATCTGGTGGTGGACAAGGAGACCGCCAGACGGGACATGATTTTCTTCCTCGTCTGCTTCGGGCTGGGCGCGGGAGCTGGTCTGGTGCCGCTGCCGTTCGTTGTGAAGGCCATCCTGGCGGTGGCGCTGGTTGTGGCTTACGCTCTACACGTCCGCCAGACCTTGAAGTCCGGGGGAGATGCCATAGAGGAACCGCCCGAGAGTCTCACGCTCTGGCCCTCGCATTCCCCGGCCCCGACGTGGGCGGTCGCGGGGCAGGTACTCGGTACGGTGGTGGTAATGGGAGCCGGAGCCCACTTCTTCGTCACGGCCGTCGAGCACGTCTCCAAGTCCGCCGGCATTCCGGCCGGCCTGATCGCGCTGGTCCTCGCCCCACTCGCCACGGAGCTGCCGGAGAAGTTCAACTCCGTGATCTGGCTTCGAGGCAACAAGGATACCCTGGCACTCGGTAACATCACCGGCGCGATGGTTTTCCAGAGCACGATCCCGGTCGCCCTGGGCCTTGCGTTCACCCCCTGGAACCTGGACTCTCTCACCGCCTTCTCGGCCGTGCTGGCCCTGATCGGGGGCGGATATATCTATGCGCTGCTCTTCCTCAAAAGACCCATCGAGGGCGAGTATCTGCTGGTTGGAGGAGCCCTGTACGCCGTGTTCGTGGCCGCGGCCCTCTATACGATTCTGTAAGGCACTGTTTTCAGAATAAAGGCAACTGAAATAGTGTACATTGCTGCTTCTGGTAAGATGGTTAGCTGGAAGGTATGACCAGCGGGTAGCTCCAGCTGGCGGAGCGGGGTAGAGGAGGATCACACGTTGTTCGAGGCAGTTTTCTGGCTCGCGCTAGTCAAGGTACTCGCCGTCAACCTAATCCTCTCCGGCGACAATGCGGTAGTCATCGCGATGGCCGCCCGCAGCCTCGAAGGGTCTCAACGGCGTCAGGCGATCATCTGGGGCGCGGCGGGCGCCGTGTTGCTGCGGCTCCTTTTCGCGGCCATCATCTCTTACTTGCTGGCTATTCCCTTCTTGCAGGTCGCGGGCGGGCTGCTGTTGCTCTGGATCGCCTGGAAACTGGTCCAAGACGACACCGGGGAAGAGGAGGGAAAGGTCGAGGCTGGGCAGAGCGCGTGGGAGGCTATCCGGATCATCATCGTCGCCGACGCCGTGATGTCGCTGGACAACGTGATCGCGCTGGTCGGCGCGGCCCGTATCGGCGGGGAGGTCAACTTCTGGCTGCTGGTGATCGGCTTGGCGACCACCATCCCGCTGGTAATCTTCGGCGCTGCGCTTCTGACCTCACTGCTGGACCGCTTTCCCATCCTCGTCTATGCTGGCGCGGCATTGCTGGTGTACATCTCCGTGGAGATGTTCTTCGCTGACGAGGCCGTTCATCATTACCTCGAGCCGCTCGTGCCGTTCGAGCTGTTCATAGCCCTGGCCGCCGCCGTCATCTTCGCCGGGGGCGCCTGGCTGTGGAAAAAGCGCACAGAGACGGCCGGCGGCGGGGAAGATCCCGAAAGCCCCTGAGCCTCACGCGCTGCTGGCTGCGAGGACTATCACGAAAATCTGCCGTTCACGCTCTACGAAGCTCGAAGCGAATGGTGTCGCCAGCGGAGCCGACGCGACGCATCCCCAGCTTCTCCAGTAC
>JACCTS010000154.1 GCA_013812245.1 Rubrobacter sp. | reverse complement strand
CCTTCCACGCACTCCGGTGAATAGGGCGTCGGCTAGTCTGTTTGTGCGCCTTTCAACGCCTTCTCGGGGCGCAACCATAAAGAGACGTGCGCCGGTTGCATCGTCTCCCTCACCACCCCCACCAGATCATCGCTCAAGGCGTCCAGGTCCGTCACATCTCTGAGCTTGACAGAGAAGGCTTCCAGGGTCTTTATGGCGTCGTACTTCCTCCTGTAGAAACGCCGGTCTATGAAGGACTGTATGCGCCGTCTCAAGGGGTTGAACAGTGCGGCGATCAGGAGGGTAGATGCCACGACTGCGAGAGTGGACTGCTCACTGGTCAAGGCCACGAAGAGCCGCTGCAATAGCACGATGCCGCCAAAGTAGAGTGCAACCAGCACCGTCGTCAGCGACCCGTAGACGAGGGTGCGGTTTATGAGTAGGTCTATGTCGAACAGGTGCGAGCGCAACACGGCTACGCCGATGGACAGGGGGATGAGCAGTAAGGACAACGTGAAGCCCACTTTGAGAAGCAGTAGCGTGAGCGGTGTGTCCCCGCCGACCAACGAGAGGTCCACCGGCAGCTGGGAAGGGAAGGTTCCCGCGACACCCAGGGTCAAACCGAACACGACCCACTTGCTCTGCTGCCGTTGCGCCGGAGAAGAGACCCTGAGGAAACGATAGATCTGGGACCAGACCATGCTCACTACGCTCCCCAAGAACACCAAGTACGAAACAGTCTCCAGGGCGGGCGAACGGGAGTACAACTCCGGAAACAGAACGTCGGGAACTTGATTGACGATAAACGCGACTGCGAGCCAGCGCGTCCAATGCGGCACGAACCGTCCCCCAGGAAAAAGGAAGAAGAACATCAGGGAGCAAACCTCACCCAGTATCTGCACGCTCCGAACGGGCAACCACCAGGCTGGTTGGGAGGAGATCAGGGTTTCGGCAGCCGTAGTATCGACTGTAACCGGCCCTAAGGACACCAGAAACGCCGAGACCAGCAGCGCCATCCGGTCGTCGGAGCGCTGCCAGAAGATGAGCGCACCCACCGCAAAACACACCAGCTGGAAGACTTTTTCCACCACGACGTTTAGAAGCGCGTAGGAGTGCAACGACAGCCCAACCCCCTGAAACGCTCGCACGCCTTCGGGGGTAGGCTGCCCTACTGCCCGCTCGGAACAGACCTCGGACGCGGCGGTACACACGCTACGATAGTGCTCGAAGCTGCTCGGAATGCTGAAGAGGATTATCGCAAGCGCCGTGACGGCCACCGCCACCCAAGCAACGCGGGCAGGGAGGAGCCAGCGTTCGCGCAGGGTGATGGCGGGTGGTGAGGTACGGGTGCTCATCCTACCGTTTACTCAACTCTGCTCCCTTGACCCTTCTGTCACAGCCCCACTCTACAGCAGCACCGTCTCCCAGTCGTTACGGCAAGCGTTACGAGGTCGAGGGTAGAACGAACTTCGGAGAACTCCGTTCACCGGAAGCCCTAGTTGCCGAGAACAACCCCTCTCGGAAGGCGGGTGAATAGGGGCAAGACCCGTAAGACTTATCTCTTCTGGCCTGCTAGCCTCGGGGGTCGGTGAACAGCGGCAGGAGGCCGAGCACGCTCAAATGAGGAAGGTTGGCCCCAACACCAACGTTGGGGCCAAGCCATTACTTCTTACTCTTCAGGCATGCCCTCAAAGGCCTCGGGGTATGGGAAGAGGTGCCCGTTGCAGAAGGTACCGGGCGCGGCCGGGCCGGGTCCAGCGTTCACGTTGACGCCAAACTTGACGAGCTTACCGACGATCTGCCCGTAAGACTGCGTCCGACCGCCGCCAATACCTTCCTCCTCGGGATCATCATTTAGTCCTGAGAAGGAGCAGATCGAATTGGCGTGCTCGGGGCCACGTTCGACCTGGCCCTGGGCCAGGGCGGGAGCGGCCGTCAACGCCACCATCGCTAGCATGGCCAACAACAAAAAGATGCGTTTCATAAACGCAACCTCCTTCTAGTTTGTGCGGCAGCCGGTTGCACCACTGGCTCCCCACCCCCCTCTAAGTGCCACCATCTTTTAGGGGAGCGTGGTTCTAAGCCTCTGTCCGCTTGGACTACCATCTACAACATCCTAGCAACCGCTCGTCTCCTAAACGTTACGAGAAGCGTTACGAGCATAAAGCTTTGGAGAAAACGCCTGTTTCGGGACTCTATAAGCCGCTGAATGCTTATGCACCTTGGTGGATGCTACCTCCCTATCAGCCTGCGCCACCAGGTCTGCCGCTGTGCGCCCGCCTGAGCGCCTGGAGCATCGGGCCGGGGTTGATCCCCCTCCGGCTCCTGCTCGACCGTCTCCGTGGATCCTGGCACGTCTGACGGCGCTTCCATGGCCGGTATGCGAGAGGTCAGCGCGGCGATGAT
>JACCTS010000143.1 GCA_013812245.1 Rubrobacter sp. | reverse complement strand
GTCGTGGAGTTCGGGGACTTCCAGATGGTCTCGACCGGCTGGTCCAACCGCACCCCGTGGGATACCTACAGGGAAGAGGACGAGGACGACCTGGGCGAGCGCCTGAAGAAGATGACGGACCAGGTCACCGCCCCGCCGGAGAAGACCGTCTACAACTTCCACTGCCCGCCCTACGGCACGGGCCTCGACGACGCCCCGGAGCTTACCGAGGACATGCGTCCGAAGCACGGGGGGCGCTCCACGGTCCCCGTCGGCTCGAAGGCTGTGCGGGATGCGATCAAGGAAGGCCAGCCGGCCCTGGCACTGCACGGCCACATCCACGAGGCGAGGGGCAACACCCGCATAGGGCGTACGCTGTGCATCAACCCTGGAAGCTCCTACGAGCAGGGACAGTTGCTCGGCGCCGTGGTCAACCTGGACGGCGGCAAGAAAGTCAAGCGGTTCGTACTGACCAGCGGATAGACGACAGAAAGGAAGCTAGATGGCGAACAATGTGGCGGGGTCCGACGACCTCTTCCAGCGCAAGGCCACCGGGCTCTTGCGAGGATGGTCTGTGTGGGATGGCTTCATCTACGCGGCGTTTTCGATCAACCTGATCACGCTCGGACTCCTGGCCTTCTCCTACGCTCCGTTCGTCCCGGACGGCTCTCTCATGCTGGCGATCATCCTGGCCGGCCTCTATCTCGTATTCCAGACCGTCACCTACGCTTCCCTGATCGCGGTGATGCCCCGCGCGGGCGGCGACTACGTGTGGACGAGCCGCGTCCTTGGCGGCGGAATCGGTTTCGTGCTGGCGGTGACGGGCTGGTGGTTCATACTGTGGCACTGGGTGCCGATCTACGCCGACTTGCTGAACAAGGAAGTCTTCGTGCCGCTCGGCGCGCTCCTGGGCCTGGACGGGGTCGTAACCTTCTTCAGCGGTGATCCGGGGCTCTTCACCGCGTCCATGGTCGTCGCGGTCCTGGCATCTCTGTACGTCTCGCTCGGCATGAGGGCCTACGCCCGCATCCAGAAGTTCTGCTTCTACGGCGGCCTCGTGGGGCTCGCGGCCATGATCGTGATCCTGCTCTTCAGCTCGAACTCGGACTTCGTGACGGCATACAACCAGGGCGCGCAGGATCTCTTCGGCGCTGGGGGCAACGCTTACCAGGCGACCCTTCAGGCTGGTGAGAAAGCCGGTGGCCTCCCGGCTGGCGGCGCAGCCTATCCGACCCTGCTCCTGATCCCGTTCCTCGCCTTCTTCAACCTGTACTCCAACTGGGGCGCGACGCTCTACGGCGAGGTCAGGGGCGCGTCTGACTTCCGCAAGAACATCTACGCGATGGCCGGGGCGTTGATCTTCACCTCCGTCTTCGCCGTGATCCTGCTGCTGCTCTTCGCCAAGACCTTCGGGTGGGACTTCTACTACGCTGCCAACAGCGCCTTCTGGGCCGGGAGCGGGCCGGTCGCTGCCTGGCCCTATCCTGGGTTGCTCACCGCGATGCTCCTTGGCAACCCCGTTTTGCAGATCATCCTGGTAGCCGTTTTGTCCCTGTGGTTCTTCGGATGGACCGGGTCGGTATTCCTCTCCTCGACGCGCGTCGTGTTCGCAACGGCCTTTGATCGGGTGCTCCCCGAGTGGGTCTCCAGGACCACGAACAACGGCGTCCCCTACGCGGCGCTGCTGCTCATGCTCATACCGTCTATTCCCGTGAGCTACATGTACGCCTTCGGGGAGAACTTCGCCACCTACGTGCTGGACGCGGTGCTCGTCATCGCGATCACCTTCCTCGGCTCGACGGTCTCGGCGGCGCTCATGCCGTGGCTCAAGCCCGACATCTACAACGCCTCCCCGATAGCCCGATACCGCATCCTCGGCATTCCGCTCATCACGGTCGTGTCGGCAGCCTTCGGCGGGTTCCTCGTCTTCTGCATCTACCAGTGGTTCTTCAACGACCTCTACGGCGTCAACAACAACCAGTCCCTGATCTACATGCTGATCCTGTACGCCGTCGCGCTCGGGATGTACGTCGGCTTCCGTCTGCTCCGCCGCGCCCAGGGCATAGACCTCAACATGGTCTACGACGAGATCCCGGAGGATTGACAGACGGGCCGTGGAAG
>JACCTS010000117.1 GCA_013812245.1 Rubrobacter sp. | reverse complement strand
GACTCCCTAATGGAGGAGGCGCTCTACGCCAAGCTCGACGCCATGAGGGTGGAGATCGCCGGCGAGAATCCCACGCCGCTGGAGGTCCTGCTCACGGAGCGGGTGGTGCTGCTCTGGATGCTTACCGCGCTGCTCGAGGCCCTCCTGGCCACGCAGTACCGGAAGAAGGTGGGCGATGCCTCAGAGCGGCTTTCGCCGGCCTACCTCCTCCAGCAGTCGCGCATCCTGGAGGCCGCCACCAGGCGCTACCTGGCCGCCATCCGGGAGCTCGCCAGGGTGAGGAAGCTGCAGGCGACCGCGCCACCGGTTCGGGCGACCGCGCAGGAGAACGTCCTGCGGGGGTAGCTCGTAACGCGCTTGATGACGGCGCTTGATGGCCCTCTGAGGGCTTGCGCGGGGGCTCCGAAGGGTCCAGCATAGGGCCGTGGGAGAGGACCGTGTAACGCCCGGGATGGCGCGGTATACCGTGGCCGAGGCCGCCGACATGTTGGGGATTACCACCGGCGCCGTACGCAATCGCCTATCACGCGGAACCTTGCGCAGTACCAAGGAAGATGGAACGGTCTACGTCTTCTTATCCGGTGACATGTCGCGGGATGCCAAGCGAGATGCCGGCGAAATACCGGGAGGTATGTCGCATTCTGAGTCCGACCCGCTCACGTCCGAGCTGCGCGACAGGCTCCGCTACGTCGAAGGGCAGCTCGAGGCCGAGCGCCAGGCCCATTCCGAGGCCAGGCGACTGCTTGCCGCTGCCCTCGAGCGGATCCCGGCCATAGAAGCCCCACAGGAGGCCGCAGACACCCCCGAGACGGTCGAGGAGGCGCCAGATAGGGCAGAGCCCCGGTCCGCTACGGGAGGGACTCAGGAGGGCGCACGGAGGCCCTGGTGGCGTAGGGTGTTTGGTGGGTGAGCGAGAACGGGGCCAGAGAGGAGGAGCGCCGGGCTGAAGAGTTCGTGAAGCTGTGTTTCGAGGTCTTCAAGCACCTGACCACCCTGAGCACCGCGGGCGCCCTGGTGGTCCTCGCCGTCTACCGCGAGCTCGGCGTCGGGGGGACGTTGCTGGGGCTGACGCTCGTGATGTTCGGGGTCTCGATCCTTGCCAGCGTGGTGTCCATGCTGCTGTGCACCACCCACTACGCCTCCTCTGCTTACGGTCCATCGGAGCCCGTTTTGGGTTGGTTGATGTTCGCGGCTGCGGGCTCCTTCGTCGCCGGCGCAGAGTCCTTCATGCTGTTCTTGGCCGAGTGGCCCCGCTGGTTGAACATCGTCCTTCTCCCGGTGGCCCTGATCGCGCTGGTCTGGCTCGTCAAGACCCGCCCGCCCTTCCTGCAACGAGGAGGGCGTCCCGAGGGCCGAGAGGAAGTGGAAGAGCCTCCCGAGTAGAGGCGCGGCCAACCCCTATTCACCCACTTGCCGAGAGGGGGTCTGCTCGGAAGGTCGCTAAGAGGACTACGAAAAATAGTACATTTGGGGGAGGTGTAGGTATCTTGCCTTCCTACATGTTCGCTCTTGGCGACATGTAAGATATTCGTAGGTTCAGACGAGACTCTAAAGGAGGACCGCTATCACGGCTCAGGCAAAGAGCGACGGGCTGCAACTCCTTCGGGCCATCAACGCAACCCAAGCCCACGGCCAAGAGGGAGCTAGGGTGGACCCAACCAGGGCCGCCCACGAGGCTGGGCTAGATGTCGGCGATGTCGGCTCCGATCGGTACCACCACGCCTTGGGCTACCTTCTTGAGGAGGCCGCGTTGCTACGAGACGAGCACACGGAGTTCGATGTGGGCGACCAACACCCCCACGGCTACGCGCTCTACTTCTTCACCAGGCGGGCTGTGAAGCTACTGGAAGGGTAGCGAGAGGAGCGTGGACTTGGACGCTCGGGAAGGGCTCGGAGGGCAGCAGGGAGTTCTCTGTACCCTAAAGAGTACCTAGGGAGCAAAAATATTCGGACCAGCGAAGCCGCTCCTGTTAAGAGGGGCGATCGCCAGCCCGTGCGACAAACGCTGGTCGTGCCATAACGCCAGTGCCTGCGGCTAGATGTCTATCTTCCTGTACAGCGTTCCTTACCTCCTAGACGAGGTACAACGGCTTACCCCACTATTGTATCACGTATTACTATAGATGGAGCGCATACCCGGGAGGAGGTGTATCCTCGTGCCCGCCTACCCACCTTGCGAGGGTAGGTGGTCCTAGGTGGCCCGCCGAAGTCCAAGCGGGCCGCGAGCAACGGTAAGGATCGGCCCTACGGGGTTACGCACCCCCGCCCGGGCGTATTTTGGGAGGCAGATCTAAGCGAGGAGGCTTGGCCATGCAACGCCTTTCGGAAGATCAGCGCGCCAGCGTCGAGAAGCTGGCCA
>JACCTS010000064.1 GCA_013812245.1 Rubrobacter sp. | reverse complement strand
GACAGAGCCACCGACGAGTCGGAGGAGATCGCTCCCGACACAGTTGCTCATTTCGATCAAGACGGAGAACTTACTGGTATAGAATTTTATTCGGATTTTGGAGAGAAATTCGGGCTTGAAGCCGTTGAGGTTACGGGCTTAGAGGTTGAGAACGATCTGGGGATTGAGCTTGCGCGTTTACCTTAGAAGGAGCTAGAAAACATTGGACTTCGCTTCTATTGCTCAGATAGCATCAGCCGTTGGTACGCTTGTACTTGCGGCCTTGACGTTCGCTTACGTTCTTTTTACCCGCGAGATGGTGAAAGAGGCGCGTGAAACTCGCACCATCCAAGAACGGCCAGAAGTTATCGTTGATGCGGATTACAGCGACCGAGACGTGGTCGATGTTGTAGTGCGCAACATAGGTAAAGGTGCCGCGAAGGACGTGACTTTCGACTTCTCGACGCCGATGGAGAGCTCGATAAGTCTTGGAAAAGACTCAGAGGGTGTTCCTCTGAACGAACTGCCCTACTTCAAGGAAGGAATCGAGTTCCTGGCTCCCGGAGCGGAGATTCGGGCTTTCTGGGACACGTATATAGATCTATTCCCATTGCTGCGGGAGAAAGAGCTCAATGAGGGTATTACGATCACGAGCAGATACAAGTCTCTTACTGACGAGCCTTATGAGACTAGGTGGACGATCAACCCCCTCCGTCTTTCTGGAACGCCGCATGTTAAGCGGAGGGGCGAGCACGAGATCGCAAAAGCTGTGGAGAGCATTTCAAAGGACTTGCATAGGGTCGTAAGCCTTCGTGGACTCAAGGTAATAAGTAGAACGGAGCAGCGAGAGGAAGATAAGCGTTTTCAGGAACAGATGGAGGCTGAGCGTGCCGAGGCCGGTGAGTAAATACTGACGATCAACTCGGTGCAGACGGATCTGCCTGTGGATTGGTAGCAAAGACAGATTGCTGTCGAACGGAGTTAGAGAAATCTCTGCTACTAAGAGGCTGCGCGGATAGGCAGGTAGTGAATGTGTCAATGGGCGGTAAGGAGCCGATTTAATCGGTCGTAGAATCGGCAAATGTGAAAAGTGGCGAGCCTATCCGCGCAAGCTCTAAGACCAGGGCTTGGCCCTTCGTCCTGACTATCTTCGCCGTTTCGCGCCTGCTGTTCCTCGGAGCGGGCGCTCTGGCGGTGGCCTATTTGCCGGGTGCTGATCCGGCGGGCGATCCACTGGAGCCGCCGGGGTTCCTGAACTACTGGGCGCACTGGGATGGGGCGTGGTACTCGGAGATCGCCACGGAAGGCTATGGGGCGCGGGATCCGGCATCTACGGCGTTCTTCCCGCTGTATCCGATGCTGATAAGGTTCGGCGTCGCCATCGAGGGAGGGCCGGCGGTGTGGGGCGTGGGGATCTCACTAGTTGCCACCCTGTTCGCGCTGTATTTCGTCTACGGTATCGCGGAGAAGCTCTACGGCGTTCGTGCCGCCCGCGCCGCCACGCTCGCGTTCGCGTTCTTTCCGATGGCCTTCTTCCTGAACGCCGTGTATACGGAGGCGCTCTTCCTGGCGCTCACGACGGGCTCGGTGTGGGCGGCCTACGTGCGACGCAACATTCTGCTTGCGGGGATATTGGGGGCGCTCGCCGCCACGACCCGCAACCTGGGTATTCTCCTCCTTATACCGCTCCTGATCGAATATCTCCGGTGCCGGCGGGAGTTCGGGGCGCGGGGGCTGCTTGGGTTGACTCTGGTGCCTTTGGGATTCGCCGGGTACGCGGCGTTCCTGTGGGCGCGGTTTGGGGCCCCGCTCGTGTTCGCCCGCCAGCAGGGAGAGTACTGGGGCCGCGAGCTGACCAGCCCCATTTCGACGGCGCGGGATGCATGGCAGGCCGCCGGGGAAGGCGTGAAGTACCTGCTCGACCCGGCAACGCTCTTCCTGAGCACGGACGCGACCCCGGCGCTCGAAGCATCCAACACGCTGAACCTTGCGTTCCTGGTCCTCTTCCTGCTGCTCGCGGCCGTGGGCCTCTTCGTGCTTCCGCCTGGTCTCTCCCTGTACTCCCTCGTACTCGTGCTGTTGCCGGTGCTCACGCCCAGCTCGACGTTCCCGCTCATGAGCCAGCCGCGCTTCGTTCTCGGGGCGTTCCCGATGTTCCTGGTCCTCGGCTACCTGCTCTCGCGTAACCGGACGGCGCTCGTTTCATGGCTGATCTTCAGCGGAGCGTTAGGCGTAGCACTCACCGCGCTGTTCGCGACATGGCGGTGGGTAGCCTAGCGTGACCTTCGGGCTTCGATCAGGAGCAGCACGATCAGGGACACCTCGATCGCCTTGTCGAGGTACCCGATAGGTGTGCGTTCCCCGATAGCGACCCAGAGAAAGAGCGTAAGCGATGTGTACCCGATCAGGACCAACCGCACTATATCTTTGTGTTCGGCGAGTCTCGGTACTGGCAGATACAGCGCCCCGAGTAGCCCAAGATATCCGAGGCCGTTGAGGATGAACATCGGGTCCGGGAAATTGAGTTGCAGGTGGACGACGGCTGTCGCAAGGGTGAGCAGCACGATACCGGCGGCGAGCGGAATGTTCGAGGCGGTGCGCGGTGCTGTCATGGCGATTATCCTCCTGTCTCCCCAGTCTTGACGGCGTCTGCCCTCAAGCCCCCGGAACTGACGGCCTCGCGGGTATGGGCCCGCCGCGCCGGTGAGAGCGCAGCGGTTGCGGAGAGAAGGGCGAATGCCGCGAGCAGGCTGCCGATCCAGTACGGCGCCGGTACGCCAAGGTGGTCAAAGGCGAGGCCCGATATTACAGGCCCCAGGATCAGGGTCACGCTGATGACCGCCTGTGTTCCACCCATGACCTTCCCCTGCGCGCGTCCAGGAACGCGGCGGGAGATCAGGGCCGTAACCGCCGGGATGGCGAGCCCGCCGCCCACCGCCAACAGCCCGACGACCGGATACAACAACGCACCGGACGGAGCTACCGCCACCAGCGCAAGGTTGACCGCCATGAGCGCCAGACCGGCCCGCAGAAGCCGCCGCTCCCCGAAACGCGGCTGCAACTTCCCGAGCAACACGCCCTGCGTGAGCACGGCGCACAGGCCGACGAAGGCGAAGAAGAAAGCGTTGTCCGCCGCGTCCCACCCGAAGCGCTCGTTGGAAAAGAGCGGAAAGTTGGTCAGGAGGCCCGCGAAGATAAGGTTTCCTTAGTACAAAGTTCTTGCTCCCCGAACACGCCGTCCAGGACGATGCCGCCGTCCGGCGTGACGCCCACCTCGACGCGGTGCTCTCTGTAGACCCCGCGCTTCTCCTCGGGGGTCTGGGCGCGGCGCTCGTCGTCCCCCACGGCGGTGAGGAGCAGGGGCCGCCGGTTCAAGAGGGCGTCCCTGGCAAGCTCCAGCTCCGCGACCTTCCCGCCGCGCTTGCGGCAGGCGGCCAACTCCTTCTCGGCTGTGTGGCGCTGCCC
>JACCTS010000495.1 GCA_013812245.1 Rubrobacter sp. | reverse complement strand
AGGTTCCGAAGGGTGAATGGTCCTGGCAAGAGGTTGCGGCCCGGCTCGTCGGCGCATCGCCCGAGAGACAGGCAATGGCCGTCCTCAATACTCGCAAGGACGCGCTCGCCCTGATAGACGCCCTCGCGGAGATGGAGGGGAAGGAGTCGTTGCTTCACCTTTCCACGCTATTGTGCGGGGTGCATCGCCGGGAGGTGCTCGAAGAAGTCAGACGAAGGCTCGACCTCGGGGAGCCATGTCTGCTGGCGGCGACGCAGGTGGTTGAGGCCGGGGTGGACCTCGACTTCCCGGTCGTATTCCGGGCGATGGGGCCTTTGGATA
The DNA here is from genome assembly GCA_013812245.1 of Rubrobacter sp. Taxonomy (GTDB): domain Bacteria; phylum Actinomycetota; class Rubrobacteria; order Rubrobacterales; family Rubrobacteraceae; genus JACDGB01. The sequence continues at coordinate 2,293 of JACCTS010000495.1, read as the reverse complement.
GGATCGTGCAGGCGGCGGGACGCTGCAACCGCGAGGGGAAGATGGAGCGGCCAGGCCGGGTCGTCGTCTTCAGGCCCGAGGAACGGCGGATGCCGAGGGGCGAGTACGAGGTGGGTTTCGGGGAGGCGGAGATCCTGCTCGCAAGGCCCGGCATCGACCTCCACGACCCGGATATCTTCCGCGAATACTTCGCCAACCTCTACCGGGGAGTCCCAACGGACCAGAAGGAGATCCAGAAATACCGAAAGTCCTTCGATTTCCCGGAGGTCGCAGCCCGCTACAAGCTCATCTCCGATAACACGGTCCCGGTCATCGTGCGCTACGGCAAATTCGGAGAACACGGCGGCGAACTGGACGCGCTTCTTGACCGTATCCGCTACACGGGGATTTGGGCCGCCGATCACAGGACTCTGCAACCCTACGTCGTTTCGATGTTCGAGCACGAGTTCGACCAGAAAAAGGACTGGATGATCGAAGTCGCAGACGGTCTCTACCTCTGGACCGGAGGCTACGACGGGTTGCGCGGCATCGAAGATATAGACAGTGACCCGTCCGGGCTGGTGTGGTGAACGAGGGTTCGAGGAGAGGAGATGGCATGGAATATAGTCCTCCGCTTTCGGTGAAGGTCTGGGGAGATTTCGCCTGTTTCACGAGGCCGGAGTTCGGGGTCGAGCGCGTCAGTTACGAGGTAATGACCCCCAGCGCGGCGCGGGGCATACTCGAGGCGATCTTCTGGAAACCCGAGTTCCGTTGGCTGGTCCGGGAGATAGAAGTGCTCGCCCCGATACGGCACTTCTCCATTCTACGGAACGAGATGAATAGCTTGCAGAGCGACCGCTCCGCGAGGAGTTGGGAGGCGAACGGCGGCGGTTATTACGCTGACGAAGATCGCGCCCAGCGGCACACGCTCTGCCTGAGAGACGTGGCCTACATCATCCGGGCCGACATCGAGTTGAAGCCGCACGCGACGGACAACGTGGCGAAGTACCGCGACCAGTTCCGCAGGAAGGTCAAGCGCGGCCAGTGTTTCAACCAGCCGTACCTCGGGACGAGGGAATTCTCCGCGTTTTTTAGCCCGCCCGACGGCAACGAAGAGCCAATAGACGCGACCGACGACCTCGGACTAATTCTCTTCGACATGGACTTCGAGCCGGATGAGAAAGGTCGTGTCTCTCACGTCGGACACGGCCCCGAAGGCAGGATGGTGGTAAAGGCGAACGCGAGGCCGCAGTTCTTCCAGGCGAGGCTCGAGAGGGGCGTGTTGCGCGTCCCGAGGGAGATGTACGAGAGGGGGCAGGCGTGATCCTCCGCAGGCTCGTGGAGTACGCCCGGCGCATGGAGGACGAGGGAGTCCTGACTCCGGTCATGTATGCCTCGGTCCCGGTGCGTTGGCAGATCGTCCTGACCACGGGCGGAGAATTCGAAGGTTTCGTTTCACGCAGCGGCGACAACAAGCGTGGTGAGAGCCTTGTCGTACCGAACCTCGTGCGCGCGGCCGGAATCAAACCAAAACTCCTCGTAGATAACGGCGAGTACGTCCTCGGGATAGGACGCCCGGACTCTGACCCCGCGAAGGTCGAAGAGCGGCACCGGCAGTTCGTGGAACTCGTAGAGCGTTGCGCCGATGAGACTGAAAACGCCGATGTCGCAGCCGCATCCAGCTTCCTCGTTCGCTGGGACGAAGGAGAGTACCGGGAGAGGTTGCCCGACGATTTCGATCCACAGGACAACATCACCTTCCGGGTGCGGAAAAAATTCCCGTTCGACTATGACGACGTGAAGGCATTCTGGTCGAAGAGCACGACCGGAGCGAGGATGCCGGAGATGACGTGTCTCGTCACAGGGGATTTCGGCCCGGTAGAGCAGCGTCTACCGGTCAAGGTGAAGGGACTGACCGGGATCGGGGGACAGTCCTCCGGGACTGCCCTGATCTCCGCGAACGCCGAACCATTCGAGTCGTATGGTCTCAAGAACTCCCTCACGTCCCCGATCTCCCGCGACGCCGGGGAGTTGTTCGGCAAGGCGCTGAACCACCTCCTTGCCGACGAGAGGTCGCGGGTCTTCATCGGGCCGTCGGTCTACGTCTTCTGGACGAAGGAGAAGACCACCTTCGATCTCGTGAGCTTCATGCAGAACCGCCCCGATCCGGAAAGCGTGAAGCTGCTCTTGAACTCGCCGCTCTCGGGCGTGGAGCGGAGCGAGCTCGGCGCGGACGATTTCTACGCGCTCGCGCTCTCGGCGAGCGGCGGACGCGCGGTGGTCCGGGACTGGCTGGAGACGACCATCCCGGCCG
>JACCTS010000048.1 GCA_013812245.1 Rubrobacter sp. | reverse complement strand
TCGTAGAGTTCGTAGGGCTCGTACCTCTCGTAGACGGACATATCCGTGGCCCGGTCCACCTCGTCTCCGCCGACGCGGTGGACGCTTCCGATCACGTAGTCGTAGGGAAGCGCGGTCGCGACCCGGTCCATCTCCTCCTCGTTGCCTGGAACGAAATCTATCTCGATACCAAGGCGAAGCTCCAAGTCCTGGAACTTCTCACGGGCCTCCTGGAAGGCGGCGAGGTCAACGTCGTCCAGGTAACGGTCGTGCTCGGTAATGCCCATCTGGCGCAGGCCCTTCTCATGAGCCACCTTCAGGTAAGCCAGGATGTTATCCGCGGTCATCGGCCGGTCAGCGTGGGCCACGACGTGCAGGTGGTAGTCGATCAAAGGTAATCTCCAAATGCTCCGAGGACGCTACGTTCAGCCACGTCATCTTATAAGATATCCGTCGTATTTATCCGAAGGAGGAGGCTGCGGTGCTATCCAGGATAGCCTACGGGGGGACCCTGATCCTCACCATCGGGGTCGTCGTGGCGGAGCTTTTGCACAGCCCGACGCTCGTCCTCTTCGGCGTCTCGGCCCTCGCCCTGGTCGGGCTGGCCTGGGTGCTCGGGCAGGCCACGGAGTCACTGGGTCACCACGCCGGACCGCGCATCGGGGGCATCCTCAACGCCACGTTCGGCAACGCCGCAGAGTTGATCATCACCATATTCGCGCTCTCGGCCGGCCTGACGACGGTGGTGAAGGCTTCGATCATCGGTTCCATCATCGGAAACGTGTTGCTGGTGCTCGGGGCGAGCCTGCTTATCGGCGGACTCAAGAACGGCATCCAGAGCTTCTCGGCCGAGATCGCCGGTATCAACGCCTCGATGCTGGCGATCGTGGCCGCCGCCCTCTCCCTACCGACCATCTTCGCCGCGACCAGCCCCTCCCCTAGCCCCACCACCCTGAGTATCGAGGTCGCCGTTGTAATGTTTGTGCTCTACGTCCTCTACCTCGTCTACTATCTCCGCAGCCCGCAGGGCGGGGCGGCGACCGGGGAGGGTCATGCGCCTTTCAGCCGGACAGTCTCGTTCGCGCTGCTGCTGGTCTCGACGGCAGCCGTGGCCTTCGTCTCCGAGGCGTTCGTCGGGGCGATAGAGCCGCTCACGGAGGAGTATGGAATCTCCGAGCTATTCGTCGGCGTGATCCTGGTCCCCATCGTCGGGAACATCGCGGAGCACATCGTCGGCGTGCAGATCGCCTACAAGAACAACATGGACTTCTCGATGGCGATCTCGCTCGGCTCATCCATCCAGGTCGCCCTTCTCGTCACGCCTATCCTGGTCTTCCTTGGTCCCCTTCTCGGTCATCCTCTACGGCTCGTCTTCACGCCTCTGGAATTGGGGGCGCTAGCCGCAGCGGTCGTGGTCACCGGCTTCGTCGCCCTCGACGGGAAATCCAACTGGCTCGAAGGCGCCATGCTCACGGGCGTCTACGTCATCGCCGCGCTGGCTTTCTTCTTCTCGCCGTGAGCGGGTTCGGTTTTCTCGTCTGATCGCGCGAAATAGTACATTTGGGGATACGTTCGTCACCGTCCAGCGTGTATGCTGCTCCCAAATCGCGGGAAGGAGGAGATGTGTCGGCGGAAGAGAACAAAGACATCGTGCGGCGGCTGATCGAAGAGGTCTGGAACGCGCACGATCATGGCGCCATTGATTCGCTCGTAGCGCAGGATTATTTCAACCACGCCGCAGTGGCAGAGCACCGGCGCGGCATCGAGGGCTTCCGTCATATTGAGAGGTGGCTGGAGGCCGCATTCTCGGACTCGCGCTTCGACATCGAGGACATCGTCGCGGAGGGGAACATGGTGGTGATCCGGGGTACGGCCAGCGGCACGCACGACGGCGAGTTCATGGGTAACCCTCCGACCGGCAGGCGCTTCTCCGTCGAGCAGATGCACTGGTTAAGGGTCGCCGACGGCAAGGTGGCCGAGCACTGGGCGGTGAGGGACGACATGGGCCATGCGCGACAGCTCGCCCTCATCCCCGAGCCGGGAGCGGCGCGATGATCTGCAGGGGCGCCATCCACGAGCAAACGCCGGGCAGCGTCTCCTCCGGGGAAGCCAGAGGCTTTCGCAAGTGGATCAAGGGACAACCAGGCTTCGCGGGTGGCTATCACGCACAGGACTCTGAGACGGGAGGATGGTCTCCCTAACCGTCTGGGAGTCGAAGGAGAGCATGATGGCGCTCAGGGATCAAACGCCGCCGGGCGGCCCCGTGGGAATTACCACGGATCGACTCGAGATATTCGACGTGGTCGAGGAATTCTAGCCACGAGCACGCTCGTTCCCGGATATGGGATGGACTGTCAACCCTTCTCGGCCCGGAGACCGTACATCAGCGGGATATCGGGCACACCCCCCGGCGGGAACATGCGCCTTCCTTCCAGCTCGCGCATCCCGGCGAAGTGGCGTTCGCCGTTGGAGTACGGGTACTCTTCGAGAGCGGTTATCCGTAATCCAGCCCCAGCCAGTGCCGTGACGACCTCCCCGAGCCCCCACCTGAACAGGTGGGCCGATTCCGGGTTCTCGAAATCGCTCACGCCTTCAGACGTACCCGCAGGTGTAAGGCCACCACTGGATTCACCGACGTAGTCACCGACGCCCGCTTCGAGCGGCAGCATGTTTCCGCCGGATGGGTAATCGTGGATGAGCCGGAAGTTCTCGTCGAACATGTCGGCTACCGGATGAAAGTCCACGAGCACAAAGTGCCCGCCGGGTTCGAGCACGGCGGAGATGCCTTCGGCCCACACGTCGAGGTCGGGTAGCCAGCAGACAACGCCGTAGGAGGCGAAGACCACGTCGAAGCGCTGACTGCCGCGTGCCGCGCGCTCCAGCCAGTCGTAGAGGTCGGCGCGCTCGAAATTAGCGGGGATGCCGGATTCTCCCGAAAACCTGCGGGCGGCGGAGATCACAGCATCGCTGATGTCCACGCCGGTGACCATCGTTCCGAGCCGCGCGAGACTCAGGGAGTCACCGCCGGAGTTGCACTGGAGGTGCAACAGCTTCTTTCCCTCTACGTCACCGAGCAGCTTCCGTTCTTCCGGGAAGAGGGTACTGCCGCCTTCGTGCAGAAAACCGGCCAGATCGCCCCGGTGGCTGTCGTGGGCGCTCGCCGCCGCGTTCCAGGAGAGCCGGTTCTGCTCGCGGACGTCCCTGCTCGCCGTGCGCCCAGACGCCTCCCGTAAGACGCGGAGAAATCTCTCCGCCGTGTCGTCCCAGCGCGGCAGTTTTTCGGCTTGGATGCGGGTCGCAGCGGACATACGTTCGCGGAGGGCGGCATCGTTAAGCAGGAGATCCAGGGCCTTCGCAAGCGTTCCTATATCACCCGGTGGAACGAGCCGGGCGGCTTCTTCACCGACCAGTTCGGGGACCGGCCCCGCATCGCAGGCAATGATCGGCAGCCCGTGGGCGAACGCCTCAGCGTAGACGATGCCATAACCTTCATAGCGAGAGGGCAGCGCGAAGAGGTCGGCCTCCTCGTAAAAGTCCGCAAGCGCCACGTCGTCCACGGACCCACGGATGGTGATAGAGGTAGTGTCGGCGATGGCATCACGTACGGAGGCCGCGTAATTGGGATCTGCGTCGGTTTCACCGACGAGATCCAGCACGGCGCCGGGACGTTCGCGCACCGTCCAGGCCTGTACGAGATCCAGAACACCCTTGCGAGGAACCCACTGGGCGACACACA
>JACCTS010000047.1 GCA_013812245.1 Rubrobacter sp. | reverse complement strand
GATCTTGATGAGGTCTGGGTGGCCCAGCACCTCGAACCGCCCCGAGAGGACCGCCTTCCGTACGTTCTCGTAGTACGCCTCGTAGAGTTCGTAGGGCTCGTACCTCTCGTAGACGGACATATCCGTGACCCGGTCCACCTCGTCTCCGCCGACGCGGTGGACGCTTCCGATCACGTAGTCGTAGGGAAGCGCGGTCGCGACCCGGTCCATCTCCTCCTCGTTGCCTGGGACGAAATCTATCTCTATACCGAGGCGAAGCTCCACGTCCTGGAACTTCTCACGAGCCTCCTGGAAGGCGGCGAGGTCAACTTCGTCCAGGTAACGGTCGTGCTCGGTAATGCCCATCTGGCGGATGCCCCGTTCGCGGGCCGTCTCCAGGTAAGCCAGGATGTTATCCACGGTCATCGGCCGGTCAGCGTGGGCCACGACGTGCAGGTGGTAGTCGATCAAAGGTCTCTCCAAAAGTTCAGAAGCACTACGTCCAGCTTTTCTATCTTATAAGATATCCCTCGTGCTTATCCGAAAGAGAAGGCCAGAATGTTAGCCAGAATAGCCTACGGCGCGACGCTTGTGTTCACCATCGGGGTCGTGGTCACGGAGCTTTTGCACGGGCCGACGCTCGTCCTCTTTGCCGTCTCAGCCCTCGCCCTGATCGGGCTGGCCTGGGTGCTCGGGCAGGCCACGGAGTCGCTGGGCCACCACGCTGGACCGCGCATCGGGGGCATCCTCAACGCCACGTTCGGCAACGCCGCAGAGTTGATCATCACCATATTCGCGCTCTCGGCCGGCCTGACGACGGTGGTGAAGGCTTCGATCATCGGGTCCATCATCGGCAACATCTTGCTGGTGCTCGGAGCGAGCCTGCTTATCGGCGGACTCAAGAACGGTATCCAGAGCTTCTCGGCCGAGATCGCGGGCATCAACGCCTCGATGCTGGCGATCGTGGCCGCCGCCCTCTCCCTACCGACCATCTTCGCCGCGACCAGCCCCTCCCCAAGCCCCACCACCCTGAGCATCGAGGTCGCCGTCGTGATGTTCGTTCTCTACATCCTGTACCTCATCTACTACCTCCGCAGCCCGGAGGGCGGGGTGGCGACCGGGGAGGGGCATGCGCCTTTCAGCCGGACAGTTTCGTTCGCGCTGCTGCTGGTCTCGACGGCAGCCGTGGCCTTCGTCTCCGAGGCATTCGTCGGGGCGATAGAGCCGCTGACGGAGGAGTTCGGCGTCTCCGAGTTGTTCGTCGGCGTGATCCTGGTCCCCATCGTCGGGAACATCGCCGAGCACATCGTGGGCGTGCAGATCGCCTACAAGAACAACATGGACTTCTCGATGGCGATCTCACTCGGATCTTCCATCCAGGTCGCTCTTCTCGTCACGCCCATTCTGGTCTTCCTCGGTCCCCTTCTCGGTCATCCTCTACGGCTCGTCTTCTCCCCGCTGGAGCTCGGCGCCCTGGCGGCGGCGGTCGTAGTTACCGGCTTCGTCGCCCTGGACGGGAAATCCAACTGGCTCGAAGGCGCCATGCTCACCGGCGTCTACGTCATAGCCGCGCTGGCGTTCTTCTTTTCGCCCTGAGCAAGCCCGGGATTCTCCTTTCGGTTGCTCGAAATAGTACATTTGGAGGATACGTTCGTCCTTATCCGGCGTGTACACTGCCCCAGGTCGAGGAAGGGAGAGATCCGTGTCGGCGGAAGAGAACAGGATCATGGTCCGGTGGATGATCGAGGAGGTCTGGAACGCGCACGACCACGGCGCCATTGACGATTTCGTGGCTCGGGATTATTTCAACCACGCGGCCGTGGCCGAGCATTGGCGCGGCATCGAGGGCGCCCGGCACATCCAGCGGTGGCTGGAGGCTGCCTTCTCGGACTCCCGTTTCGACATCGAGGACATCATCGCGGACGGGGACATGGTGGCGATCCGGGGCAAGGCCAGCGGCACGCACGACGGCGAGTTCATGGGCCGTCCCCCGACCGGCAGGCGGTTCTCCGTGGATCAGGTTTACTGGTTCCGCGTCGCCGGCGGCAAGGTGGCCGAGCACTGGGCCGTGAGGGACAATATGGGCCACGCACGACAACTCGGCCTCATCCCCGAGCCGGGAGCGGCGCGATGATCTGCCGCATCGCCATCCACGAGAAAACGCCGGGCAGCGTCGCTTCCGAGGAAGCCAGGGGTTTTCGCGAATGGATCAGGGAACAACCAGGTTTCGTCGGCGGGTACCACGCCCGGGACTCCGGGACGGGGAGGATGGTATCCATCACGGTGTGGGACTCTGAAGAGAGCATAATGGCTCTCGGGGACCGAACCCCGCCTGGTGGTCCGGTAGGGATTACGACAGATCGCCTGGAGATCTTCGACGTGGTCGAGGAGTTCTAGCGACGATAGCGGTCTTCTCGCCGCTCACCGGCGCAGACCGTCAACCCTTCTCTGCCCGGACTCCGTACATCAGCGGCACGGCAGGCACACCTTCCGGCGGGAACATGCGTCTTCCAGATAGTTCGCGCATCCCGGCGAAGTGGCGCTCGCCGTTGGAGTACGGGTACTCTTCGAGGGCGACAATGCGCAGCCCGGCCCCGGCCAGCGCCGCCACGACCTCCCCCAGTCCCCACCGGAAGAGGTGGGCCGGTTCCGGGTTCTCGAAATCTCGCACGCCTTCGGACAAGCCTGCGGGCGTGAGGCCACCTCCGGACTCGCCAACGTAGTCACCGACGCCCTCTTCGAGGGGCGATGGTTCGCCGCCGGAAGGGTAATCGTGGACGAGCCGGAAGCTCTCGTCGAACATATCCGCTACGGGGTGGAAGTCCACGAGCACGAAGCGACCGCCGGGTTCGAGGGTGTCGGAGATACCCGCGGCCCACGCTTCGAGGTCGGGGAGCCAGCAGACGACGCCATAGGAGGCGAAAACCACGTCGAAGCGCTGCCCGGTGCGCGCCACACTCTCCAGCCAATCGTAGACGTCGGCTCGCTCGAAACTGGCGGGGATTCCGGCCGTTTCGGAGAGCCTACGCGCTGTGGAGATCGCGGCGTCGCTGATATCCACGCCGGTGACCGCCGCCCCGAGCCGGACCAGGCTCAGGGAATCTCCGCCGGAGTTGCACTGGAGATGTAACAACTTCTTGCCGTCCACGTCGCCGAGCAGCCTCCGTTCCTCCGGGAAGAGGGTGCTGCCGCCTTCATGCAGAAAACCGGCGAGGTCACCTCTGTGGCTGTCGTGCGCGTTCGCCACCGCGTTCCAGGAGAGCCGGTTCTGCTCGCGGAGCTCCCGGTCGAGTTCTCTTTCATTCACTTCTCCGGCGGCCTCACGCAGTACATCGAGGAAGCCCGCCGCCGTGTCGTCCCAGCGCGGCAGCTTTTCGGCCCGGTTGCGGGCCGCAGCGGACATACGTTCGCGCAGGGCAACATCGTTCAGCAGAAGACTCAGGGTTTCAGAGAGAACCCCCACGTCTCCCGATGGGACTAGAAGAGCAGCTTTGTCGCCGACCAACTCGGGGACCGGCCCCGCATCGCAGGCGATGATCGGCAACCCGTGGGCGAGCGCCTCTGCAAAGACGATGCCATAACCCTCGTAGCGCGAGGGCAAAGCGAAGAGATCCGCCTGCTCGTAAAGGCCCGCAAGCGCCGCATCGTCCACCGAGCCACAGACGGTGATGGAAGCGTCTCCAGCGATGGCGTCACGGATGGAAGCCGCGTAATTGGGATCTGCGTCGGTTTCACCGACGAGATCCAGCACGGCGCCGGGACGTTCGCGCACCGTCCAGGCCTGTACGAGATCCAGAACACCCTTGCGAGGAACCCACTGGGCGACACACA